>CAYWMU010000006.1:0-37087 GCA_964459395.1 uncultured Bacteriovorax sp. | reverse complement strand
TTTCACCAATACACGCTTTCCAAGCGTGCTCCTTCAACCACTCGGACACATCTCCGTTCAAGTGAGGACCTTATTTTTAACACATTTAAGCATTCTCGAGCAAACTAATTCTTCTCTCGGTAAGTGCTCCGTCGCTCTTTGAAGAATTCACTAAGGATTTTTGAACATTCAAAATGTCGAATACCGCCAGTGACTGAAAAACGATGATTAAGTCGTGCGTCTTTATGCATATGATAACCAAGACTCAAGGCTCCACCTTTAATATCATAAGCTCCGAAGACACATCTTTTAATACGGGCCTGCACCATAGCAGCTAAACACATGGGACAAGGTTCAAGTGTGACGTAAAGAGTAGCACCCGTGAGTCTCCAGCTTGATAGTTTTTTTGCAGCTTCAATAATTGATAACACTTCAGCATGAGCTGTTGGATTATGATGACTTTCTTTTAAGTTATGCTTCTGCGTAAGAACTTCACCATTTGCTGATACCAGTAATGCACCCACTGGAACTTCTTTTTCTTTATAGGCGAGCTCTGCTTGCTTGATGGCCAAGTCCATGAACCAGAGATCATCTTGAATATTGATCATGACTTACTCGTGAGAGCGAATTTATTTCTTAACTTTATTCTCTTACTCTCGTTCCAATAATTAATTAAAAATTTTAATCGCTGCTTTTGTTCTAAATCATTGTTAATGAACTTCACTCCATACACGGTAGCTCTTCCCATAATAGGCTCTCTTTTAGAGCGAACTTCTGCAAACAAAGTATAGCTTTGATTAAGGATTTCTAAGCTGATCTGAACTCTTTGACCAATATTCATCGAGGTAAACAATTCAAGACAAGCGGCCCCTCTTCTCATATCAGAAATTCTCCCAACCGAATGAATTCCTTCTGCATCGACATGGCACTTTAAGTCTGTTCGGTAGCGAAAATCATATTCCCACCAGTGAAAACGGGGATAGTAAAGAGGAGATGAAATAATATAACAAGAAATAACCATCAGAATAATTGCACCAAAATAAAGGATACCAATGATTGGTGTTCCAAAAAGAAGGTTACGAATCATTCCGAAAATATAAAAAAGCATGAGAATAAAAGAAATGTTCCAAAAAGAATAAAATAAGTTTTTTAAAGCAATGTAATAGAAGTTGAAAGTTATAAGAAGGATGATGATCTGAAAAAGAAAAGTGAAGTTGAGGAGAATTTGCTTCATCGTTGCTTCACTTAAAAAACCAAGCACAACAAATACAACCTGAAGCAAAGTTAAAAACTTCACCTTATCAAATGAGTTCTGCAAGTTTAATTTAATGATCATAATTTATTCCTATCACTCTTTATTATCCTCCCAGTTCTTTTTCTTTACCAGTAATTCCGCCATAGAGAAATCTTTGACCACCTTGAGCCGCTTTTTCTCAGGAGTCAGAATTTCTTCCCCATGAAAGTCTTTATCGGTTAGGTAACACACTGATCCTTCTGGATAGTTCTGTTCAAAGCCGTAATAATCAAATTGATTTTTTCGAGAACGGTAATTAAGGGAATGAACTTTCTTGTTTAAGTAAAAAGAGAGTTTAGAAGCTATTTGATAAGAGTTTGCAACTACCGGCATATCCTGACAAATCCCTTCAACTTTACGGGCCCATTCATCCCAACCGACAAATTCGTGGATTCTTTTAGGTGCAATAGATGGAAAAAAGAAAATTAGTCTTAGAACTAATACTAAAATGAAGGAAACAATAAGAATTCTTTTCGACCAGAGCTTATTCCAAACATTAGATGAAGCCACCAACGGAATAAGCGTGGCAGCGAGGTAGATAGTCCAATTGGCCTCAACTCGTTTAGAGAAACTGGAAACCAAAAAGAAGAGGACACTACCAAAACTAATAAACTTTAGGACGCGATTGAAGTTATTTGGCGTAGCTCGAACTGCTTCCCACCAAACAATGAAACCTGCAAAAACGCCTGCCAAAATAACTTGAAGTCCCACGAACTCAAGTGAGCGAGGGAAACTAAAACTTGCTTTAGGTCTTTCCAAAAAGTGGTAGCGGAAAGTCGAGAAATCATGATCAATTTGCCATAAGAGATGAGGCACTAAGCAAATAATGGCCACTACGGCGGCAACATAAAACTCTTTTTTCAGAGCAAGTCGTGGAAGAGCTAGCACCGTAAAGAAAACGAGAAGGATACCATGATATTTGGCATAACAAAGTAGAGCGATGACCAAACCTAAGATAACAGCTTTACTTGTAGTTTCTTTCTTTAAGTATTCATGTAGTACCCAAATATAAAGGGCACTCATGAAAACTAAAGGCAGGTCTGGCAGAGCAAATAAAGAAGCAAAACTTACTAAAGGAAACGAGAAATATAGGAGAGAAGCTGTTATCCAGTATTTTCTATCTATCACCTGAAGAAGTGCGGCTAAACCAAGAAACTGCAGTATCACAAAACCGATGCGAAGTGAAAACTCATGATGGGGGAGAAAAGAAAAGAGCTTAATCACCCAAGCAACAAACGGAGGGTGGTCAAAGTAACCCCAGCTTAAATCAAGTGAATACAACCAATAATAGGCTTCATCATGAGCAAGCCCCACAGAACCAATGACTATTAATTGCAGGATGGCCACGAGGGAAAGGAGGGCCAAAAACTTTTTGGTCATATTCGCCAACTTATTTTAAATGTGGTACCTTGAGTTCTAAACAAAAAATCAAAGGCACTACTCGATGAGTATAGATAAAACAGTTGTTATCATACCTACTTACAATGAAATTGCGAACATTGAAAAAATGTTAACAACCTTAGATAACCTCTATCCTTCTCTAAATATTTTGATCATTGATGATGGTTCACCAGATGGTACCGCCCAGGTTGTTAAAGACTTCAAAGAAAAAAAATCTAATCTCTTCTTGATGGAGAGAACAGGTAAGTTGGGTTTAGGAACTGCTTATATTAAGGGTTTTAAATGGGCCCTTGAAAACGATTATGATGCCGTCATAACTATGGACTGTGACTTTTCGCACGAGCCAGAAGCCATTGCTCAATTCGTCGAGAAGCTTCAATCAAGTGATCTTGTGATTGGATCTCGATATATCGGTGGCATCAGAATTATCAATTGGCCGATGCAGCGATTACTTCTTTCTTACTTTGCTTCAATTTATGCTCGCATCGTCACAGGAATTCCTTTCACTGACTCTACTGGTGGCTTCAATGGGTATTCACGCAAAGCTCTCTTGGCCCTCAACTTAGATAAAATCTTCTCTGTTGGTTATGCTTTCCAGATTGAACTCAAATTCAAAGTCTGGTCTTTAGGTCTTGCTTGCACAGAACTTCCTATTACTTTCTTTGAAAGAACAGAGGGAGCTTCTAAGATGAGTGGGAATATAATCTCTGAAGCCGTGATCAATGTTTTCAAACTTAGAATTAAAAAGATTCTTGGAACACTTTAATGCTGGCCGAGCTTTTAGCCTTAGACCAAAAAGTCTTTCTTTTTTTAAATGGATTGAATGCTCCATGGCTTAATCCATTTATGCAGTTTGTTTCAGGTCAGATTATCTGGGGTCCATTTATTGGTATTTGTCTTTTTTATGCCTTTCGTACATTTAATAAAAAACAGTTTTTTATATTCTTTCTTTTTTTAAGTATTTTGCTTGTCATCACAGACTCTACTTCATCTTATGTTTAAAAAAACTTAACAGAGCGCCTGCGCCCCTGTCGTGACCTAGACATTAAGCCATTAATGTATTCTTTTGGACAAAGGTGTGGCGGACGATTCGGCTTTGTTTCTTCTCATGCGGCAAACTCTCTGGCCTTAAGCCTGTTTTGCTTCAAAGTCCTACCCTTACCTAGAATTCTTGCATATTTCCTACTCGCACTTCCACTCATTGTTGGTTATTCGCGCATCTATCTCGGAGTTCATTATCCAGGAGATGTCTTAGGTGGAATACTGGTGGCCTCACTCTGGACGACAACATTTGTCTATTTTTGGAAAAACCTTAAGGTGCAAGACGGCTAACTTGCCATTTATTTTCGACCAAAGTGTAAGTGATTCTGTCATGGAGGCGATTGGCCCTTCCTTGCCAAAACTCAAAATACTCAGGAACGATAGCATAACCTCCCCAATGAAGAGGGCGGGGTATAATTTCAATTTTTTGAAAAGCTTCAACTGTTTTCTCAAAAAGTTCTTCCAGTTCTTTTCGTGAGCTCACAACTGCAGACTGAGGAGAAGCAATGGCCCCAAGTTGACTTCCTCTTGGACGTTTTTGAAAGTAGGCATCAGATGTTTCTGCACTCACTTTCTCAATTTTTCCTTCGATTCGAACTTGTCGGGCCAGGGGTGGCCACCAAAAGTTCATCGCAACAAATTGCCCGGATTGAACTTCATGACCTTTAGCACTTTGGTAGTTAGTGTAGAAAACAAATTTATCTTCATCTACACCCTTGAGTAAAACGACTCGTGATCGTGGACGACCATTACTCGCGGTTGAAAGAACAAAAGCATTTGGTTCTATACAATCAGAATCCATGGCCCCTAGAAACCACTTATTGAACTGTTCAATGGGATTAGCGGAAATATCTCCAATATCCAGTGCTTCATTAAGGTAAATGCCACGTAGTTTTTCTAAGTTATCATTGTTCATATGCTTATGATTAAAATGAACAAAGTTCTTTGTCATGAACTCTTTTATCTTCATTCAAAATGAATGCCTAAAAATCAGGGGCAAGTTTCCCTCTAAAAACAGCATTTAAACTTAATTCGATCTTAATTTTGGGGAATATTGCAGAGAGGAAGCAAGCTTAATTCTTTCAAAAGGTGAATAAGTTCAACAACTTGCACCTATCTCCCGCCTTGCCTCGGGGAATTTTCGTCACTATATTCATCCAAAAGTTCCACAAAGGATTTTAGCCCCGTGAAAATTCAACAACAGGCCCACATTACAATTATTGACGACGATCAGGATTTACTGGATTTACTCGGAAGTTTTTTTCGCCAGCGCGGTTTTCAGATTCAAACCTATAACAACGCAGAAGAAGCACTTATTGATATTGATTCTAAACGTCTCATCACAAATGTAGTCATTACAGACCTTAAACTCCCATCGATGACAGGGCTTGATTTTATCAAGCGAATAAAGCGCAATAACTCTGAATTGCCGATTATTCTCATGACGGCCGAAGGAAGTGTAGAAACAGCGGTTGAGGCCATTGATAATGGTGCTTATGATTTTGTGCTCAAGCCACTTCACACTCCTCAGCTTCTTATATCAGTTCAGCGGGCCCTTTACTTAAATGAAGTTCAGGCAGAAAACTCTAACCTTAAAAGTATCTTTCATGATGATGATCTTGGCCTAACGGGGATCATAGGGAAATCACAAGGTTTTAGGAAGGCCCTCGAATTGGCCCGAAGAGTTGCTAACTCTCAAGCAAATATTTTAATCACAGGGGAGTCTGGTTCCGGTAAAGAAGTTATCGCCAAGGCTATTCATGAATTAGGTGATAAGAAAAATGGACCTTTCATTGCTATCAACTGCTCCGCCATTCCTGAAAATCTTTTAGAGTCCGAATTATTTGGGCATGCAAAGGGATCTTTTACGGGAGCAAGTGATAAGAAAATTGGGCTTTTTGAAGAGGCCAACAAAGGAACGCTCTTCCTGGATGAAATTGGAGACTTAAGTCTCCCCCTGCAGGCCAAACTCTTAAGAGTACTACAAGAAAGAAAAGTGAAGAGAATTGGAGAAAACCACTATCGAGATATTACCGCCAGAATCATCTGTGCTACTCATAAAGACCTCAAGAAGGAAGTTAACGAAGGAAATTTCCGAGAGGACTTATTCTTTCGTCTCAACGTTATTCCAATTTATATTCCGCCTCTTCGTGAGAGAAAAGAAGATATCCTTCCTCTCAGCGAGTACTTTCTAAAAAAGTTCTCAGCCATGAACAATATGAATGTTAAAGGCTTTACTAAGGATGCCGTAAGAAAACTAGAAGTCAACGAATGGAAAGGAAACGTAAGGGAACTTGAAAATGCAATAGAACGAGCAGTTGTTCTTTCAACTTCTGATTATATTCAAGCCGAGGATCTTCCAAGCCCAGACAATTTTACTCACGATGAAAAATCAGAGCTCAACTTTATTGAATCGAGTAAGACAATGACATTAGATGAGCTATCCAAAAAATATATTCGTTTAGTTTTTGATAAGAATAACGGAGCGAAAGAACAGACAGCAAAAGATCTGGGAATTGATCGGAAAACTCTCTATCGGAAATTAAAAGAGATGAACATTAATTAATATACTTATTAACCCATATCTTAAATTCATCTACATCCTGGGCCAAGGAGATTTCGTCTTCATTAGCGGCATCGTCTTCTAATGCAGAGGCTATTTCTTCTAGGTCCTCAAAACCAAATGTTTTGGCTGAGCCTTTTAACCGGTGGCCAATATCTTTGCAAATTTCAAAATCATTGATCATTAAAGCTTTCTCTAAATGATTTAAATCCTCTAATCGTCGCCTGAGATAATTTTGAGCAAGGTCTTCTGGTATTTCCATTCTTACCTCCCGACCAAATTATAGAAGTAAAATACAGAGATCAGCATGACTTACTATATCTCGCATTATCTACTTTACTATTTTGGCACCGTGCTTGCTCTTACTGATCATCGTTCATAAGAATTTATGAATAGAGAATTAAATATACCTGCATGAATAGGGATGTTTTGTGTTATAACTCACTTATGACACAAAATATCCCTGAATTAAAACCTGGCCAATCTATTGAGCTCCTCAAAGAGCTACACATCCTTACACGTGATGGAAAACTCAATCAAGATACAAGAAGAAAACTAAAGCAAGTTTATCACTTGTTTAATTTCATTCAACCTCTACTTCAGGAACTTGAAGAAGCTGGCAAGCCTTACTCCCTAGCTGATCATGGCGCAGGAAAATCTTATCTTGGGTTTATTCTTTATGATTTGTTTTTAAAAAACTATTCTGCCGGCTCCGTTATTGGCATTGAATTTCGCGAAGATCTAATTAAAAAATCACAAGAGCTTGCGACCAAGCTTGGCTTTGAGCGTATGTCTTTTCATCATCTCACAGTTAAAGATTCTATTGAACACAAGAGTATTCCTGATACGGTCGAGATTGTGACAGCACTTCATGCTTGTGACACTGCCACTGACGATGCCATTCGCTTTGCTTTGGAGAAAAAAGCAAAGTACATCGTCATTGTTCCTTGTTGTCAGGCGGAAGTGGCCAGTGTTCTTAGAAAAAATAAATCTAAGGTTTTAAGTAAAACTCCACTCGTTGAAATGTGGAGACACCCTATGCATACCCGAGAGTTTGGTTCACACATAACCAACGTACTTCGGTGTCTGCAACTTGAGTCTCATGGTTATCAGGTAACCGTAACTGAACTTATTGGTTGGGAACATTCAATGAAAAATGAACTTATCATCGCCCATCAAAAAGACTTACCTAAGAAATATCCTCGTCAGAGACTTGAGTCTCTTATGAACGAACTCTACTTAGAAGATCTGAAGTTCCGTTTCCTCGATTAGGGGATTTCTTCCTCGCACAATTAGGATTTTCGCCTCGTTTAACGAAGCGTTGAAGCTCACCATATAGCATTTTGTGGCATTGCTTTTGCTCTTTATTGCTTAGAGAAAAGCTTATGGTGTCTGTAGCATATTTCTCAAATATAGCTGTGATCTCAACCTTCTATAATTCCCTCCTGACACCTTCTTCTTTCAAAAAAAATTCACCCCCTGCAGCTATAGGTCTTCAGAGCAGAAGACCTGCCTTAAAAGGAGTTGTGATATGAATGTGCATAAGATGAATATTAACTGGAAAGACTTCAAGAAGGGAGTGAGATCCCTCTGGAACCTTAATGACAGCGAGATCGAAGCTTCTGGTGGCGACACCGTCAAATTAGAGAATATTATTATTGATAAGTTTGAACATGAATCCCCTGTCATTGTTCATATATTGATGGAGCAACTTATAGACTCATTTGATAACCCTACTGATCGGGACCCCAATGGGCTTTATCAAACAAGTTTTGAAAGAAGTCCGGTTATTAATGAATTTTAAAATGATGATCTCACCAAAGAGACATCAGTTGCGTAAGTCCAATTCTCTAAAAGTCGGCGGGAATTAAGGGGATATAATTCATCAACAAAGTCCTCTGTCGTAGAGCCCCAAAGAATTGAAGTTACTTGTCCCTGCTCATTAGTAATGGGGGAGCCTGAGTTTCCTCCAATAGCAGCGCAGTTTTTATATATATACGAATAGGATCTTTCTTTAAGAATGCATTCAAGTTCAGTGATACGTGCCTCAAATAAATTCAGATGATCTATCACCCAGGCAGTCGCAGTATCTCCTGGATACAACCTTCTCGATGAACTTTTAAAAAACGTCAGCTCCTTGAAATGTCGATCTAGTTCCAATACAGCAACATCCAGAGACTTTTCAGGAAGAGGTTTATGATCTTGATAAAGCTTGAGAATACTTTGACAGCGGGCCACACGGTAATCTCCCTGAATGTGGACAACCACATAAGTTTGCAGACACTCCTCAATGGTGGGAACACAGTGGGCGTTGGTTATTAATCGATTGGAACGAGTAAGAAAACCAGAACACAGTCCTGATTGAGTAGGTTCTTTGGGATTTAAAATAAAGAGTCTCGCGAGTGCATCTGGACATTCTTTTCCATCAACACTTTCACAAGTAAAACTCTGCTTCTCAAGCAGATTAGTTATTTGTTCCGGAGTTATCTCCACTACTTTTTTCTTATTATCGCTTGATTTACCACAGGCCGATATAAGAATGAGAGAAAGCCAAAGTAGCAGTTTCATAAGCTCTCCTATTAGACTTGTTTAGGATATGCCTTTACTCGAGTTATCTTTCAAGACGATTAGCACAGAAGAATCTTCGGCATGGTTAATGCATGTTAACAATAGCGGAGGGAGCATATGCTAAGGGATAAAATTGACAAGTTCGGTTATGAGTATTTAGGGCGGAAGTATCTTTACCTAAATGTCTTTGCGGATGTCGTAAACTTTGTAAGAGAGCTTTTCATGGATTACACCAAGGAACAGCTTAAAGAACATCTCAAAGATCAGGTAGAACTTTTATGGCCACCGAAAGATAACGACAACTCAGGCTATAGTGATCAGCCACAATAATGTGAATGTAAGAGAGAAAAAGTGGCGCAGCCGGCACGATTCGAACGTGCGACCTCTTGATTCGTAGTCAAGTGCTCTATCCAGCTAAGCTACGGCTGCGTTGAAGGTTTTATACTTGTAATCAAACATTGATCATTTTGCAAGAGTTCATTCAAATTTTTTCCAATATCTATAAAAGTTGCCTATTTTTGTTTGCCATACCAAACTCCATGGGCCATAAAATTCCCATTAACTTTTTTATAAAGGGATTTTATGAAATTCTTACTAGCATCACTTCTTTGTGTATCTTCGGCTTATGCCTCTGACCTATGTACTCGTTATGAGAATAATACTCGTTATTTCACGGCGATTGAAACTGTTGCCGATTACTTAGGGTACGAGCTGAACCAGCTTTGTAATCACCCGTCTTTTCTTGATATTGAAGTTCAACCAAGTCGTGTAATTACACGTAATGGAGAAGTTCAACCTCATGTAAAAGTTCAATTTCATAAGAACTACGAAAGCTGTTATTACAAAGTAAGAGATGAAGATAAAGCGATTACAGAATCTCGTTGTTACTCAACTTATTAAATAAAAAATGGCCTCGAAAGAGGCCTTTTTTATTTAATCCAGTTCAACTCGTCCACAAGAGCTCTTCACTAAGAAACCAGAAATCTCATCCTCAGGAAGGAAGTTACATCGACGAGAGTAAATGCGTCCATTGTAAACTTCTTCAATATCAAGGGGACACATCATATGAGGTCGATAACTTTGACCGGCCTGACTCAAATTAATATCTAGCTTGAGCCAACAAGCGTACGGCTCACCCGGTATAGTAAGCACCTCTTTAACCACGCTTGAAAACTGAGCTTCATATGTAGAACATGCAAATGAAGAAAGAGTACTCATCACGCCTAAAAGAATCAGAATTTTTTTCATAAAAGCTCCTCAAAATAAAATTATCTGACTTCTATGACTCTTCAAAGAATTAGGCAAATGAGTTTTAAGTTAAGATTTGTAACTATAGATTTTTTACAATAACTTTTGGTAAACGTAAGCGTCTATCCCATCCGAATAAAAATGCTCAATTCGCGAAGTTTGCTTAAAACCTAAAGACTCGTAGAGTTTTATGGCCCCCAAATTATCAACCTTCACTTCTAGCTTGATCTCATCATAATCTCGATAATGATCTAAAACATGCTCGATCAGTTTTTTACTATAACCTTGACCTCTGACCTCGGCACTGACGGCAAGAGAATAAATTCTTAACTTCTTTGAGTTTTTTCTTTTTAAGACCAGAATGTAGGCCAAGACCCTTTGCTCTTTTTCCATCAACCATATTTCTTGAGAAGAAATAAATCTTCTAAATGAAGTGGCCTTGAGTTGGTCGTATTCAAAGATTGCATTTTCTAATTCGACCAAAGAAGGTACGTCGGATGCTTGGGCCCGACGGGGAAGGGGGGGAGGAGGGGGAGTCCTTAAATTCATAAAATATCTATCGCACCAAAACTTTTTAAGTGCTAACCTTTGACTAATATCAACTTCAACACATTTTTGAATGTGTGTACATCGGAAATTTTGTGGCAAATACTTTTGTCATCGTAGATAAAATCAAAGACTGGAAATCTTTTTTTCCAGCAGAAAAACTTCTCACCTCTCACGAATATTTATCTCTATGGAATGATCCTCAAAGTGATGCTTTAGATAAAAATAAAGTTAAAGTCATCAATCTTTGTCGTAGTTACAAGTATCTCTCGACAGGCTACTACACATCTCTTCTTGCAGAGGCACGAGGCCATACTGTTACTCCTTCTGTTAAAACGATAAATGATTTATCCAGAAGTTTTCTCTACTTATTACAAACTGAAGAAATAGATTCTGCTCTTCAAAAGAGTTGTAAGAATAAAGATCCTCAATCTGAATTCTCTTTAATGATTTACTTTGGAAAAACTGAATCTTCTGAATTTGCAGAAGTCGCAAAGTATATTTTTGAAAAACTAACTGTTCCTATTCTTTCTGTGACTATTGGCCTTGATAAAACCTGGAAAATAGTTTCGGTAAAATCACCGGGGTTTAATACTTTAACAGAAGTCGAAGAAGATCACTTTGCAACTGCCCTTGATGAGTATTCAACTAAGATCTGGAGAAAACCAAAGTCTAAGAAAAAATACCGATATGATTTAGCGATTCTTCATAACTCAGAAGAAAAACTTCCTCCCTCTGATAAAAAGGCCCTTCAAAATTTTATTAAGGCCGGTAAAGAATGTGATGTTTTAGTAGAGCTCATTGAAAAAAAAGATTTCTCTAGAATCGCCGAGTTCGATGCCTTGTTCATAAGAGAGACTACTTCAATAAATAATCATACTTATAAATTTGCTAAGAAAGCTGAGTCTGAGGGAGTCATTTGTTTAGATGACTCCATGTCTATTCTAAGATGTACAAATAAAATCTACATGCATAACTTGATGGAAAGAAATAATATTCCGTCTCCTAAAACCTTCGTTGTTTCTTCTTTACAAAAAGATTTACTGAAAGAGATTCCTGAAAAGCTTGGGTATCCATTTATTATCAAAATCCCTGATGGCTCATTTTCTAAAGGTGTTTATAAAGTTAAGAACCAAGAGGAGTATGAAAAGTATCAAGAAGAAATCTTTAAAAAGACCGCTTTGATTTTAATCCAAGAATTCTTCTATACTGACTTTGATTGGCGTATCGGAGTTCTTAACGGTAAGGCCCTCTTTGCTTGTAAGTACTATATGACTAAAGGTCACTGGCAGATTTACAATCACGAACATACTAACAAAAAAGGTTATGATGTTGGTCGGTTTGAATCTTTACCAATTTCAAGAGTTCCCAAGTACGTTGTTACTACTGCTATTAAGATGGCCCACCAGGTAGGGGATAGTCTTTACGGTGTCGATATTAAAGAGCGTGATGGAAAAGCTTACGTCATCGAAATTAATGATAACCCTAACATCGATTCTGATGTAGAAGACCTCATTTTAGGAGATGACCTTTACATCAAAATCATTCAGGACTTTGTAAATCGGATTGAGAAGAATTAAACATCTTCTCAATCAAAGCTACAAACGGATTGAGGGCGATTAAGAAAACAGTGACAAGAACCAAATTGAAACTTAAGTGAGCCGTTGCAACCACCATCGACTCACTTGGCGCGACTTCTAAAACCCATTTCGTATAAGGGGTAAGGAATGGATAAAGCATTATAACCCCCATCATATTGATAAGAGTGTTGGCCGCTGCCGCTTTTCTCGCATTAGTATTCATTCTTATAGATGCAAAAAGAGCTGTGAAAGTTGTTCCAATATTAGCACCCAAAACAATAGGAATTGAATCTGCTGGAGTTATAAGGTGTTGTTGTACAAAGATAATGGCAAGTCCTGTGACCACTGTCGAAGATTGTAAAACAATAGTAAGGGCCACTCCGATACCAATACTTACCAGTGTATTACTCGTATAAAGTAAAAGACCTGTTAAAAGTTCTGATTCTCTTAAAGGGCTAATAGAAGAACTTACCAAATCCAAGCTAAAGAAAATAAATCCAAAATAAAAAACACCCTTCCCAAAGACCTTTGCTTTAATTGGCAGAGCCGAAATCATAGTCCCAAGGACAATAAATATTGGTCCAATACCAGTCAGCTTAAATGAAACCAACCAAGCAGTAGCGGTAGTACCGACATAAGAGCCGAGAATAATAGCCGTTGCTCCCGAAAAATTTAAGACCCCACTATTGACCATGGAAACAGCAAGGGAAGAGACTGCGGTTGAGGATTGAATAATGGATGTAAAAAAAAGTCCTACAGCAAAGGCAATGAAACGGTTTGAAGTAAGTCGTGCCATTATTGTTTCTAATTTGTTTCCAGCTGCATGCTTTAGCTCAGCACTAAAGGCACTAAGGCCAAAGAGAAATAGAATAATGGCACTAAATATAGAAAAGAAAATTTGATAGTTATTCATAAGCTGTCATACATATTCGTATGTAAAATATGCTAACTCAAGAACTTTTCTAAAACACAGCCTTCAAGTGACTTGGTCTAGCGACTTGATATTTTAGTTTTGTTCCTAATCGAATGCGAGGTTGTTTAACTAGACTTCCATCACAAAGCTTCCCGCTTTCATCGAGTTCAATTAGCTTTTGAAGAAATTCGCTTTCAGTTGGTCTATTGGACTCGCTCATTTTCTTTGTAACTTTTTGGTAGAGTTTATTAAGCTTATCCCCTGGTCGATCTAAGTAATACTCGGCGAGAGTTTTCATCACCAAATCATTATCATAGTAATTCATCCCAGAAGCCGCCGTATCAGCTGTCACAACAACGATGGACGTTGCTGTACCGATCATCACACCACCAACAGCGTAGCCTAGAAGGGCCCACGGGTCACTTGTTCCACCAGAAGCAATCACAACGTTCCCAACTCCGACACCAGCAAATCCTCCAACAAAAAAAGAAGCAGCTGCTGCGGCAGTTAAAGTAACTGGAGTCAGAGAAAACTTTATGAGTAATTGTTTTCTTCTTTTAAGATATTCATCTAAACAAGTTGTATCAGGATTTGTTCCTTTTAATAATTCACGAACATGAGAGATTTTTACTTTTTCTAAAGGCTCATGAAGCTCAATCTCGTCAAGGTCAAGTTCCTCAATGGGGCCGTTATTAGTTGAGGCGTGAAGACCACTCAAGCTCTGCAAGGTGAGAAAACAGGAAAAGAAAAAAACTGATTTTTTCATATAATCTCCTTAATCAGAATGCTTTTATCACACTAAAGAATTATTCCCTTTTTAATATTCATGGCCCTGTACTTATTTCACTGAAGCTCGTGAAACTCCTGGAAATTGCGATCACTTCTTACTGGCACCATTCCTGCTTTAAGTATTAAAGATGAGTAAGGAGGGCCAAATGAATTTAAAAAAGTTATCAAAACTGGGTCGAGAAATGGCTTCTATTGGTAAGGAGATTGTTACTCAAGCTCTAAATAGTAAATCATCTCGAAAGCAGGCACCACCTCCGATGAAGTCGCCCGATAAGGAATTTAAAGAGAGAGTGGAAAGTAGTGAACAACTTGCTAAAAAGTTTGAAGTACCTGATCCCCACAATGAAATAGAGGCTGCTCGCCAACAATCAATGCTTGATTCCCAAGCGCTTCCTAACAATCCTAAAGCATATGGGCAAGGCATTAGCCGCGAAACAACTAACTCAAATATGGGGCAAAGAAACTTTAACAATCACCAACAAAACTAGACGTTAAGCCCTAAGCTATTTGAATTATAAATCCTTAAAATAATCTTGAGATTAGATTAAGCAGTCTTGCTTTAGCGTTTAGGGTAAGTTTTCTCGGTGATTAGTAAGTTTGAAAAACGCATAAAAGCTGTTCATCCAATCCTTATTTTAGGTGTATGCCTACTGGTTACCTTAGGTTTAACTCTGTTGGCCCGAAGAACTATTTCAAACCGACACCAAGAAAGACTCGCTCAACTTTCTGAAACGATCTCAAACAGTATTGTTTCTCGTATTGCTCGCTACGAAAATTCATTAACTCATGTTCATGCGTACTTGAAAACTCACCCTAATTTAAAGAGAGAGAATTTTCATTACTACATTAAACAATTAAGTGTAAGTCAAAACTATCCCGGTATCCAAGGCTTAGGTTACACCATTCGTATTAAGCATGATCAGTTGAAAGCTTATGAGCAAAGTGTTCGTAACGAAGGATTCAGTGACTTTAAAGTTTGGCCTCTTCATAAAAGAGATGAGTATTTTTCCATCCATTTCCTAGAGCCCTTTGATTGGAGAAACAAAAGAGCTTTTGGTTTTGATATGTACACGCAAGCCTATAGAAAAAAGGCCATGAGTAAGGCACGAGATAATGCCAGAGCGACCTTAACAGAAGGGGTTACCCTCGTTCAGGAAACCAGTAAGAAAACACAACCAGGCTTTCTCATTTATCTGCCTTTATATAAAGGGCTTCCTGTCCCTGAAACAGTAGAAGAAAGAAGAGAGAAGCTTTTAGGTTTTGTTTACGCTCCTTTCAGGGCCCATGATTTTTTTAACGAGATCTTTTCAAAAGAAATGGCGACACATTCTGAAGTGAGTGTGGATATTTATGATGGGGAATCCACCAGCCCTGATCATCTTTTATATAGTAATGATCTTCTTTTTCCAAATGTAAAAAAAAAACGAACAAATCTCAGTTTCAAAAATGTTCTTGAAATCAGTGATCATCATTGGACTGTAGTTACCACTTTCAGACCTAACTTTACTCTTGCACTAGAAACCATTTTTCCATGGATCATCGGACTACTTGGATCCATATTAAGTTTTTTACTCTTCTGGATTTTTCATGCGGCGAGATCGCATGCTCTTGCTATCGAGGAATCCTTAACCCGCTTTAATGCACTTGTGGCCAATCTGACAGAAGGGCTCATTTTCGCTAAACCTAATGGTGATATTCAACTTATGAATAAAGTTGCCATGAAAATTTATGGATTAGATGAAGTCCCTCGCTCAAGAAATGATTTTTCTGAATATATTACTTTCAGATCACCCTCTGGGGAAGATATCCATCCTGACCAACGGCCCATTGGCAGAGCTCTCAAAGGAGAGAAGTTTGCTAATTACGAATTACAGTTTATTAATAAAAACACCGGCAATATTAGTTATTTGATTTATGGTGGTACTCCCATTTATAACCACAGAAGACAAATTGTTTTAGTTGTCGTCACCGTTAGAGATATTACTTATAAAAAGAAGATCGAAATTGAGTTAAGAGAAGCGATCAATGCAAGAGATGAATTTGTTTCTATTTCATCTCACGAATTAAAGACTCCTCTTACAACTTTAAGACTAAAAGCTCAGCTCTTTAAACATAAAATTGATAAAAATGAAAATGCACTTTCATTACAAGAGGTTCGTAAATTTGCTGAAGACACTGACAAACAAGTCTCTCGTCTCAACAGACTGGTTGAAGACATGCTTGATGTTTCTCGCATACGTTCAGGAAAGTTCACTCTTGAGAAGAGTGAAGTCAATATTTGCCACCTCATTCAAACTGTCGTTGATCAAATTAAACTTCAGTTTCTTGCAGCGGGAACTCCAGAACCAACCATTGAACATTGTGATAATGTCATAGGAAATTGGGATGCTCTTAGAATAGAGCAGGTAATTAACAACCTCCTAACAAATGCTATTCGTTATGGAGAAGGTAAGCCTGTAACTCTTAATGCTAAAAAATTCGGAGACAAAGTACGCATCTTTGTAAAAGATCAAGGAGCTGGGATCTCTAAAGACAAACAGGAAAAAATCTTCATGCGATTTGAACGATTAGAAGAAGTAAGCGAATCATCAGGACTTGGCCTCGGACTTTTTCTTTCTCAAAAAATTGTTTTGTCTCACGGTGGACACATTTGGGTAGAAAGTGATGAAGGTAAGGGCTCCTGCTTTATTGTAGAGCTACCCTTACCCAAATAATTAGTTACAGCTATCTTGTAAAAACTTCGCCGTGTAATCAATCTTTCCGAGCTTTCCATTTTTATCTTTAAAATCCATTGTAACTTTCATATTTTTTTCGTCTTGGATTTCCCAAACCGAGGTTCCAGAAGCTCCATCTTCACACTTGAAAGTGGCCACTGCTTTCTTGGCAGTTTTACTTTTTTCGGCAAAAGTACACTCTTCTTTTTCTCCTGTTACAATCTTAGTAGGATTTTTTAGCATTTCTTTTGTGTAACAAGTTTTCGTTAAACCATGTTTCATATTAGATTTTTTATTAATTTCTTCGAGAATCATCTTCTTCTGCTCTGGTGGTAACTTATCGAGTTCCTCCATTAGTGCAGCTACTGGCTCGATCACCTTTCCATCTTGGGTTATTTTCATATTAACTTCCCAGAGACCAGGTTTTGCCTCTAACGCAAAAAGATTAAATGAAACGAATGTCATACTAATTACTAATAATTTCCTTACCATCATTTTAAATACTCCCGAATAAGCGTTGTAATATTTAATAGTAGGAACTTACTCGGTTGCTTACAACTTTAGATTTGCAGAGAAAAAAATGTGATTAATTTTTCTAGAAAATAAAAAGGCCCGGATAACCAGGCCTTAATTGTGAACATTTTAAAAGTGGCGGAGACGACTCCGGTTGAACCTTCAGTACCGCAAAACACCAAGTCAAACAGTCTGAGACCGTTCTACAAGACTCAAAGTAAAACTTCGGATTCAAAATCTGATCACGAAATACTATGGAAGACTGGGCTAACTAAGCTGCTTCAAGGTTCAAGGTACACTGAGATTTCGGTAACTGGTACATTTTGCGAAATCCTTATATGGAGGGGGGAAGGGGTCAATAAAACGAAAGCTTAGCGACAGAAGCTCAATAAAGAAAAATTAAGTTAATGACGACATTTATCTGGTTTTAAACACGAGATAATTCTTTTAACACTAGTAACTCGAATTAATAAGGCATGAGTTATCCTTTTAGCTGCCCTTTTGCTGTTTGGATGTATTCATCATTCCCTGTCGTTAAAGCAAAAACTGCAAATTTAAGACTAGAAATGGCAGCTCTCCGGATAATATGATCTTTCATTCTTGGCCAAGTTTTTCCTCCAATTCTTTTATACTTCTCAAGTGTCCTATCCAGATGCTGCTCTCCAAGACCTACGTAATGACCGACAAAATCTAGCGATGGATCACCCACCTGCATTTCACTCCAATCTATGATTCCAGTTATTAGACCTTTAGAGTTAACTAAAATATGTCCAGCATACAAGTCACCGTGATTTAGAACAGAAAATGTTGGCCAATAAGATTCATCATCCACCCATGCTCTCCATTGCACTTCTAGTCCATTGGATAGTTCAAGTTCTGATTTTACTAAATCGATTTCGTCTATAATCTCTTGCCGAACTTCTTTTGAAGACTGCACTTTAAGACTTGATCCCTGCGTAGCAACACTATGCAATTCGAAAAGAACGTAAGCGAAGTTCTCAGAATAATCGAAAGAACTTATATCAATATTCCACGTAGATTCTTGCGTTGTTGTGTTTACTTCCAAGGCGGGCTTATCAGTGAGTAGAGGATAAGCGACTAAATCCTGGGAAGAGATTTTCCAATCAGGTACATCGAAGCTTACTTTAGACTTCAAAAATTGAAGACATTCTTTTTCTTTTTGGATTTTAGAAAGAAGATCACATCTTCGAGGAATTCGTAAAATCCATCTTTTCCCACCTTCCTCCTCAGCAATTGCTGTTTGAAAATCCAATCCTAATTCATTCGTACTGATAATTTTCTGCACAGGTAAGTTGTGTCTTGCTGCTAATTCTAAAATGTATTCATTCATCTTTAAGCCCAAATAATAGGAGTTTAATTATAACTCTCAACTTTGAACTTCTGAACTTTCCACGCACCCAAAAACAAAAAAACTCGCCAAAAAGCGAGTAATTTCAATGATCTATGTAACTGAAAAAGTTCAAAAAGTGGCGGAGACGATGAGATTCGAACTCATGGACCGTTTCCGGTCGCACCCTTAGCAAGGGTGTGGTTTAAGCCACTCACCCACGTCTCCGTCTTGGCTTAAAAACACTTCTTAAATATGGCGGAGGACTAGGGATTCGAACCCCAGGAGGGCGTAAACCCTCGTCAGTTTTCAAAACTGATGCCTTAAACCACTCGACCAGTCCTCCGTGTAGTTAAGAGCTATAAATATAAGAAAAATTAAAAAAAAAGACAACAGGTTTTTACTTTTTAATTTCAGTTATTCCGCCCATATATGGAATAAGGGCCTCTGGAATCTTCACTGAGCCATCTTTTTCCTGATAATTCTCAAGAATCGCCACAACTGTACGACCTACGGCCAATCCTGAGCCATTTAAAGTATGGGCATACTCAATTTTTCCATCTTTAGTACGAACCCTAATATTTGCACGACGGGCCTGGAAATCCCCGCAATTAGAGATTGAAGAGATCTCGCGGTACTTATTCTGACTTGGAACCCAAACCTCTAAATCATAGGTTTTGGTGCTTGCAAAGCCAATGTCTCCAGAACAAAGAGAAACAACGCGATAAGGAAGTTTTAATTTCTGTAAAACTTCTGTTGCTGACTTAAGCATCATTTGATGAGTTTCTTCAGATTGAGAAGGAGTAGTGATGGCCACCATTTCAACTTTATTGAATTGGTGCATACGAATTAGACCTTTCACGTCACGGCCATGGGATCCAGCTTCTGATCTAAAACATGGAGTAGAGGCGGTGAACAGAAAAGGAAATTCTGACTCTTCGATTATTTGATCACGCTTAATATTAGTGAGAGTCACTTCCGAAGTTGGGATGAGGTACCAAGGTTGTTCAGAGTTAAGTTTAAAAAGGTCTTCTTCAAACTTTGGAAGGTTTCCAGTTCCATAAAGAGATCTTTCATGAGCAATGAATGGAGTGATCATTTCCATGAAGCCATGCTCGCCTTGATGATCAAGCATGAAGTTAATAAGAGCGCGCTCAAGACGAGCAATTTTGTTTTTATAAACGACGAAACGAGCGCCTGTTAATTTGGCACCAGCTTCGAAATCAAGCATATCAAGTTTTTCACCAATTTCAGCATGGTCAATGGGTGTGAAATCAAACTCTCTTGGAGTTCCCCAACGAGAAACTTCTACGTTGTCATCTTCGCTCTTACCGATCGGTGTTGAACTTTGAAGTAGATTAGGAATACGGAGAAGAATATCTTGTTGCTCGGTTTGAACCTGATCAAGCTCCTTAGCTTCGTTTTCCATCTCTGCTTTAAGAGCAGTAACTTTACTCATAAGCTCAGAAGCATCTTGTTTATTTTTTTTCAGCTCACCGATCTCACGAGACAGTTTATTGATCTCTGATTTTTTGGCTTCAGAAGAAGTTGTTAACGACTTTCTCTTTTTATTAAGATCAACAACTTTATCAAGAACACTTACATCGAAGTTTCTTGTTAATAGGTTTGCCTTAACTGATTCAAACTCAGCTTCGATTTTTTTAATATCCAGCATAAATCACCTTATTCCATTATTCTGATATATGATTCTAGTTGTTTTCGATCGGGAGCAGTGGGCTCTATATCAAGATACAATTTATAGGATTCGATGGCCAGACTACCTTGTCCTAAAAGACGGTACACATCACCGATCTTCTTATGCAGAATGGCCTGATCATTTTGTAATTTTGCTGCCCTTTTATAGAGGTCAAGAGCAAGGTCATAGTTGGCCCGCTTGGTACTTAGGTCGGCCAGTCCAACCAGTGCTGGATAGGATCTTGGGTTTAACTTTTGAGCTTTCTTATAAAGATTTTCGGCCTCAAGAAGCTCTCCTTTGGCCACATAGATTTCTGCCATTAAAGAGACACTGGAATCATTTTCTCCATTTGCCTCGAGATCCTTTTTGACTTCCTCTAGTGCGCCATCTAAGTCTCCGCTCATTAACTTAATTCTTGAGATATAGTAAAGAACCTTGGGATATGAAGGTAATCTATTTTGTAATCGAGTAAACCATTTTGCGGCTTCAACGAGCTTTCCTGTTTCAAAAAGAACTCTTCCTGCAGTCATCATCGCTTCAATCTCGCCAGGCTCAATTCTTAAGAGCTCGTTGGCGTAATCTGGAATATCATTATATCTTTCATCAAGTAGTGCTGCCTTGATGAGAAACTCATAAAGAGCGCTGTCTTTAACAGGGATCTTTTCGAGTTTATCCTTATAGGCCATAAAGTCCTTAATTTTTCCCGCTCGATAATACATGATCGCAATTTCTCCAAGAAGTTTGGGGTTCTCACCAAACTCTGAGAGTAAATCTAGAAGGTAACCAATGGCAGCACGGTCATCCTGAGTTTCATAAATTAATCTAGCATAAGATATTCTGTAGTCTATATTGACGGGATCAAGCTCAATACATCTATTAAGCATAGATCTTGCATTATCAAAATTTGCCCTTCTAATAAAAATTTCTGCCATGGTGAATAGGTCACGATCATTTAAAGGATTCATTTGCAGAGAAGCCCTTAACCACGAAAGGGATTGAAGAGTATCTCCCATGTAATTATGAAGCTTAGCTTGAAGAGAGGCATATTTATAACTCTCTTTCATATCAGTACTAGCGATGACAGCTATTCTATTTTTGGCCAAGTTAAATTTATACGTCTCAATATAGGCGTTAATTAAATCAAAGTTTACGTCTGGGTGTTGAGGATATTTTTCAACTAATCGCTCATAGGTTTTCAATGACTGTTCTGCCAATCCAAGTTTGAGTTGAGTTTGCGCTAGAAATAATTCCGCAGGAATATAACCAGGATAAGCATCAGTTGCCCTTGCTGCTGTTGAGAGGGCCAACTCATAGTTTCTTTTGTCAAAATGATCCCTGGCTGTTTGCAGGAGTTTTATCGACTTCGATTCTGAGATGAGATTATCTGTTTCCTTTTCAGTTCCGCCGGTTAGAGAAAGCTCTGCTAACTTCATACGAAGACTCGTAGAGTTTTCCATTTCCAATGATCTTTTCAGAAACTTGGTTGCAACTTTTACATCACCCTTCGCAGCCACTAACAGTCCGGTTCTTGCAAGAAAACGTGCTAGATAGATGTTATTATATTCGTAGTTGAGATCTTCAACTTTTTGAAGATAAGTTTGGGCCTTATCAAATTCTTTTTTTCTAATGAGAAAATCAGTTTTATAAAAATAGAACCTTGTTAGTCTTGGATTGTTTTTAATAGCTTCATCAACATACTCTTCGGCTTTCTCAAATTCTTGATTCATCATTAAATATTCAATGAGAGCTTGATAAGTATATCGATTCTTCTGCGGAGCCTTTTCTAGAGCAGTATAGAAAGTCTTGGCCTCATCGATTTGGCCGAGTTTAAGTAGAGTTTCTAAATGAACGGCAAAAAGATCCTGAGTTACGTTTTCGGGGTTTAGCTTTAGGTATCTTTTAATGACATCGGCGGCAGCGGCCCTCTTACCAATTGCTGTATAGAAAAGATTTAATCCAATAACTCCATTAGGATCTTGAATGAGAATTGGTCGATGTGCTTGCACTAAATTAAATACAGTAAGTGCATCGGCCTGTTTCTGAGACGAGTTTTCTAGCTGTTCCGCATAGGCACGGACTAGAAGATTGAGAGCATTTTTATTTGAAAGATCATTCTCATAACTAGACTTTAAAAGCACACCCGCCTTAACAATACTTTGATAGTTCCCAACCGCATAAAGCTCCCTTGCTTGATCATATTCAATCTCAGACCTTGCCTTGTCGGCTTTGTCATAGGGAATAGGAAATATTACTTGCGGAGGTAGGTTTTCATAAACAGGCTTTGTCGGCTTATCTTCAGAAGGATTTAACAGAATATAAATAAACAGTAAGGCAATAGCACCAATAATCAATTTCTTCTTCTTGGCTTTTTTGGCAGCCTCTTCTTCGTCTTCATCCTCTTCTTCTAATTCTTCTTCCTCTGCAGCTTTCTCTTTTTTCTTTTTCTCAATTATCTTTAACTGCTTATTAAGTTTTGCTTCTTCTTCTTGAGCACTTGATAATAGTTCATGCTTGAAGACCTCAATCGTCATCATCTGTGTTGAGTCATCAGCAGAGATAAGCGCTTGCTCTTCCTTTTCTTTTTGTCTTCTCTCTTCTTCTTCTTTTTTTCTTTTCTCTTCTGCTAGACGGGCCTCTTCCTCTTCTTTAAGTTTCTGCCTCATTAAAGCAATTTCTTGCTGAGCAATAGGATTAATTAAAGTTTTGTCTTCTTGAACTTCAGGAGGAGTATTTCTTTCTATTACGCGAGTTGGCTCTTCAACAACAGGTGCAGGGTCTTCTTCGTTCTGAATAAGTTCTGTTGGAATTTCATCTTTTCCTAAAGCTATCGTTTCTGTTAACTCCTCAACTTCTACCGGAGTTTCTTCGATGAGATTTTCAATTTCTTTTTCTTGAAGTTGATTTCTTAAAGACGAGATATCTAGAACAAACGTTTTCTCATTTGTATCTTCTAAAACAATTTCCGTTTTATCTTCATCCATCAACTCTGCGTAGAATTCAAATGAAGAAATGTCTCTCCATTCACCTAGTGGGTACTCCTGACATTCCTCTCCACCGTCAATATGACCCTTCATCTTTAATTCAAAGATTTGCTTTAGATTAAAAGGTCCTATAATACGGCCCTTCTTGAGTCGTAAACGATACTGAGTCATAGAACTTATTATAATGGATTTAAGAAATTTCGGGAGAAAATCAAAAAGGGGAGCTATTGCTCCCCTTAAAAATTAGCGAATAAAGATAAGGGCCGACCCTGCTAGTGCGAAAATCTTCTCCCAGAAAATTCCGAGGAATAATACTGGAATAAAGAAGGCTACAATAACCCCTTGGTTGAGACGGCTAAAACCAGTAACTGATTCAGCTCCATCAGCTTTTCCAAAGATAATGACCTTAGCAAGACGAAGATAGTAGTATACCGATATTACGGAGTTAATGGCCGCAACTACAGCGATACCATAGTACTTCTTTTCGATCACAATATTAAAGATACTAAACTTAGCTACAAAACCTGAGAACGGTGGAATACCTGCCAGAGAAAGTAGGGTTCCTACCATAACCAGGGCCATTACTGGATGTTTGTAGATTAAGCCACGGAACACATCGTAGTTATCAGTACCGTACATATCATTTAAGTGTGAAGTGATATAGAACGTACAGAGGGTCATGAACATATAGACAACACTGTAATAAATCAGAGCGCGGAAACCAGCTTCATTTAATACAGCGACACCTAGGATCATGAGTCCAACGTGACCAATAGAAGAGAAAGCAAGCATTCTCTTTACGGAGTTTTGACCAATGGCCGTTACGTTACCCACTGTCATAGTCATTCCGGCAACCACGAGGAGTAGTGCCACCCATGAGTTGGTTAATGCTTCATTATTATTGAAGAAAACCATACTTACGCGAACGAGTGCTGTTAAACCTGCAAGCTTAGGAACAATAGAGAAGAAAGTCGTTACAGGAATCGGAGCACCTTGGTACACGTCCGGTGACCACATATGGAACGGAAAAGCAGAAATTTTATAAGCTAATCCTCCGAAGAAGAAGACTGAAGAAACAATAACAATCCACAGCTTCGTACCTTCAAGACCTGCCACTTTGTCATAGATTTCTGTGAACTGAACTGTTCCAAGAGCACCATAAATGTGTGACATACCAAAAAGAGCAATACCTGCTGTTAGACCACCGTAAAGGATGTACTTCAATCCAGCTTCTGCTGAAGTTGATTCATCTCTTTTTAATGTTGCCATGACATATGAAAGAATCGAAAGAGTCTCAATTCCAACATAAAGAGTGATGAAGTTATTAGCAGAAGCTAAAAGCATACCGCCAATTAAAACCCCAACTGCCAAGATAGCAAATTCGGATTTAAGATTCGAGTAAATATCCTTAGAAGAAAAACTAAGAATAATTGATCCCATTGCACCCATCACCATAATGATCTTAATCAGGGTGCTAAAAGTATCGATTGTTACTGCATTAAAAAATATGTGAGCCGGAGCTTTTCCTAAATTTTGGAAAAGGGGAATAAGAGTTAGACCTAAAACCACGAGGGCATAGGTATAAATCTTGGTTCTTTTACCGTGCTCATCTTTAACGGCGGCCTCAGCTACTAAAAGAGTAGTCATGAGCACAACGCACATGACTTCTGGAATGTAGTAACTAAGAAAACCTAAGAGTTGCTGTATCACAAAAAACCTCTCTCTTAGAACTTCGCTAGTAGCTCAACAAGTTGACCTACAGAAGCCTTCATTACGTTAAGAAGTGGGCTTGGATAAATACCAAACAAGATTACACAAATACATAGAGGAACCATGTAGAAGATCTCTCTCGCATTTAGGTCTGTATAATTCTCACACTCAGGGTTTACTGGTCCAAAGAACATGCGCTTAAACATCCAAAGAAGATAAGCAGCACCAAGTAAAAGACCTAGAACAGCGATAACCGTAATAGTTGTAAACTTCTGATAGATTCCTAAAAAGATAAGTGCTTCAGAGATAAATCCTGAAAGACCAGGAAGACCCATAGAAGCGAACATACCGATAATAAACACAGTTGTGTACTTAGGTAGTTTAGTAGAAAGACCACCATAACCTAGAGATCCATCAGGCTTAACAATCCAACGGTGATGAGATCTCTCATAGATGATTCCGATAAGTAAGAACATCATCGCAGTAGAAGTTCCGTGGTTGAACATCTGAAGAACAGCACCATTCACACCTTGAGTTGTCATGGCGGAAATACCCAGCATAACAAAACCCATGTGAGATACAGAAGAGTAAGCAATTAGTTTCTTAACGTCATCCTGGGCCATCGCACAGAATGCACCGTAGATTACAGAGATAAGTCCTAGAACAGCGATCAGAGTAGAGTACTCAACAGCTGCTGAAGGGAAGATTGGGAATGCGATTCTTAGGAAACCGTATGTACCCATTTTTAGTAGTACCCCTGCAAGGATTACGGATACTGCAGTTGGGGCCTGAACGTGGGCATGTGGAAGCCAAGTATGGAACGGGAAAACCGGAACCTTAATAGCGAACCCAAGGAACATGAACCAGAAGAAGAGTTTTTCAAATGAAATCTCAAATCCAAATACACTAACCACTTCGTTAACAAAGTGTCCGCCTTGAAGAGCAAGAATATTGAAAGAGTCAGGACCTTTTCCAGTTGCGTAGTAAAGAGCAACGATACCCACAAGCATGAAAATTGATCCGAAGAATGTATAAAGGAAAAACTTAACAGCTGCATACTCTCTGTTCTCTCCACCCCAAATACCGATGAGGAAGAACATAGGAATAAGCATAACTTCCCAGTAAACATAGAAGAGGAAGAAATCTAGAGCGAAGAACACACCGAAAACTGTTGATTGAAGCATCAATAGTAATGCGAAGTAAGCCTTGATATTCTTATCAACTGTCCAAGAAGAAAGTGTACAAATGAAAAAGAGTAGGGCGTTTAGGAATGTCATAAGCATTGTAATTCCATCAATTCCTAGGAAGTAATTGATGTGGAAATGCTCAATCCAAGGGATTTTCACCACAAACTGCATGTCTGCAGTTGAGTTATCGAAATTCAAATAAAGAATTACCGATAAAATTAGAGTAACCGCAGTAGAAGCTAAAGCGACCATGCGAATAACATTTTCTTTTGCCTTTGGCGTGACTAGTACAGCAATCATACCAATAATCGGCATCCATAAAATCCAGTTCAATATTCCGTTCACGACGAACCTCTCTCTATAAAGAAACTACTAAAAGTTTAACGTCCAAATATAACTACCAAGTACAACAATCAGCATGATGAAATAGAATTGAATTTTACCAGACTGAACAATTCGTAGTACCAGATTAAATAAATTAACAGCAACACCAACACCATCTACACCGACAGCATCAATGACTACGTTATCAAACCACTTCGCAACCTTAAACATTGCGCGGTTTACTTTTGCCCAACCATCAACGGCGTATCTATCATAGATACCCATATCAATCCATGACAAGAAACGGTTAAGTCCGAAGAGACCTTTTTTGATGATGATATCTTCGTACACTCTATCAAAGTAATAACGATTCTGGAGTGTTCTCACATATCCAGGGAACTTAGGAGCAAGTGGCTTCACTGCACCTTTAACATACATAAGGAATGCTAAGAAAATCCCAGAAAGAGCGATGAAAATAGATGCAACCGCACCGATAACGTGAGCAGAATGAATCTTGTGATCATCTGGGTTTGGACCGGCGTAACCAGTTTGGTGATCATAAACAGCAACCGGTAAACTTTCAGTTACAACAGTCGTAGCTGACATGCTTTCTTTTTTAGCATCGCTACCTACAAACTTTTCAACCTTAGGAGCTTCAACAAGAATTTTGAACCATTCTGTTTTAGAACCCATAACGGTGACGATACCTTGACCTGTTAAAGATCCAGCGTACCAGAATCCAAGAGTAAACACTGTTAGGATTAAAAGAGGTACGTTAGAAGTAAGGCTCAAGTGTTCTTGATGAGCATGCTCGTAGATTTCTTTATCTCTTGGAGCTCCGAAGAAAGTTAAGAAAATCATTCTGAACATATAGAATGCAGTAAGGAAGGCCCCTGCAAATCCAAGAATTGGAACAATAATTAATAGAGGGTTTTGTCCCGCCATTACTCCCCAGTAAAGTGCATCACCTAGAATTCTATCCTTAGATACGAATCCAGAGAAAAATGGCACACCTGCGATTGCTAATGAACAACAAAGCATTGCAATGAACGTGTATGGAAGCTTCTTACGAAGTCCACCCATTTTAGGCATTTGCTGTTCGTGAATGGAGTGAATCACAGAACCGGCAGAAAGGAAGAGACAAGCTTTAAATACAGCGTGAGTAATTAGATGCATGAAAGCAGCATTGTATGAACCAACACCAACCCCGATCATCATATAACCAAGCTGAGAAATTGTTGAGAAAGCAAGAACTGCTTTAATATCCGTTTGCACGAGAGCAATTGTTGCAGCTCCGAAAGCAGTAATAGCACCAATGAAAGCGATGAAAGTTGTTAGATCACCAACGACCATTAGTGGATACATACGTAAGCAAAGATATACTCCGGCAGCAACCATCGTAGCTGCGTGAATAAGTGCCGAACCTGGAGTAGGACCCATCATCGCATCTGGAAGCCAAACGTGAAGTGGGAACTGAGCTGATTTACCCATGGCCCCAAGGAATAAGCAGAATCCAGCAAAAGTTGCCAGACCAATTCCTAGAACTTGATGAGTAGCGAACTTACCTTCTGCAATAGCAGCATAAATATCCGTGTAAGTTACCGAGCCAATAACCATATAGATGGCCACAATTCCTAATAGAAGGAATACATCACCAACTCTTGTAGTCATGAATGCTTTGATAGAAGCACTTCCGGCCTCTTCTTTCTCATAGTAGATACCGATGAGAGAGTAAGAACAGAATCCCATAACCTCCCAGAACATAAAGAGCGAAAGAAGGTTGTCAGAAAGAACAAGACCTAGCATCGCAGATGTAAAAAGAGGAAGGAATGTAAAGAAGCGACCGTGGCGTGGATCATGATCCATATACCAAGTCGAGAATAAATGAATGAGAGTGGCCACACCTGATACCATGAGAAGCATAATTGCTGCCATGTTATCGATGTAAACACCAAGATCATACTTCCAAACGGTATCTAGGTAGCTAAGATCGATCCATGTAAAAGTCTTATGGATGTAATAATCTGTAGCAAATTTACCAATTACAAAGTCTCCGAAAATTCTTGCAGAGAAAATGAACGAGATAAATACACCTAATACGGCAACCCAGTCTCCATTTCTAGGAAGTTTTCTTCCTAAGAAAGCATTAATAACAAATGCTAAGACAGGGGCAAGGAAAATAGGAGCAATACTTCCGATACTGTATTCCATGAGTAACCCTTAATTTCTTAACTGTGTGGCTTCGTCAACGTGGATAGTTTCTTTAATTTGGTAGAAACGAATCACGATAGCTAAACCCACAGCAGCCTCTGCAGCTGCGATAACAATAATAAATAGACTAAAAACGTGACCATCAAGGTTCTCAGCTAAGTAACGAGAGTACGCTACAAAGTTTAGAGCAGCAGCATTAAGCACCAGCTCAACTCCCAGGAGAATGGCCACCAGGTTCTTTCTGGCGATCATGACCGTAATACCGGCCACGAATAAAATGAGAGAAATTACAAGATATGAAGCTAAACTAATCATATATTCCTTCCTATTGCTTCTTCTTTGGACGAGCAATCATTGCTGCACCAATAAGGGCCCCAAGTAAAAGCACCGAAGATAATTCAAAGGCCAGAACATGATCTTTAACAAGAAGGTGTCCGATCTGAGAAACAGTTGACGGCATCTCGTTTCCGAAAGTTTTAGGCCCAGCATCTGAAATAATGTTTGATAGAAGTTTTACATTAGTTAGAACGAAAACTAAAGACACAAGACCCGCTAAAGAGTAGGTCCACTTGTTACCCATTGTTGGAGCAAGACCAAGAAGATTTTGCGCCTTAGATACAAAGTCTTTTCCGCCAGTAAGCATTACCCCGAAAAGCATAAGGATAACAACACCACCAACATAAACCATAATTTGAGTTACAGCTACAAAGTCGGCACCAAGCGTTGCATATAGCCCTGCAACTCCAAGTAGTGTTCCTAGAAGAAACACACATGCGTGCATGATATTTCTTGTGGCCACTACACCGATGACACAACCAATGGTCAAGAGGGCCGAAAGTCCGAATAAAATTTCAACAAACATATAATCCTTCCTTAATGTCCGAAAATGAGATCAGCTAGAGATCTACCATTGAACACAACCATCCATACAGCACAGCCAACAAGGTTAAAAATGGCAATTGGAGTTAGATACTTCCAGCAGATTGACATAAGTTGGTCTACTCTCAGACGAGGAAGAGTCCAACGAATCCAGATAACTACGTAGTAAAGAAGAAGAGTCTTCGTTACAAAAATAATCACTTCAACAATTTGAAGTGGGAAAATATCTAGATCAATATTAATTGGTAGATTTGATCCACCCAAGAATAGAGCTACAGAAACACCGCAAACCACGAAAACTTCGATATATTCCGCTAAAGCAAAGAAACCAAAACGCATCCCTGTATACTCAGTATGGTAACCAGAAACGAGCTCTGACTCTGCTTCAGGTAAGTCGAATGGGGCACGGTTTGTTTCAGCAAGTGATCCAGTGAAAAGAACAAAAAAAGCAATGAAAGCAAATGGGTTATGAAGAATAAACCAGTTGAATGGAAGTCCTTTCTGCTGAGAAACGATTGTTCCAAAGCCCATACCGCCAGCAAGAAGAACTACGGCAAGGATTGAAAGAACCACAGGAATTTCATAAGAAATAATTTGAGAAGCTCCACGCATACCACCAAGCATTGACCACTTAGAGTTTGAAGCATATCCACCAAGGAAAATACCAAGTCCTACGAGTGATGAAATCGCAACGAGGTAGAAGACACCAACGTTAAGATCCGTCATCGCTAGACCTGAAGACCAAGGGAAAACAGCAAGAGTTGCGAAAACACCTACAAGAGCAAGAAGAGGAGCAAGATAGAAAAGAAACTTATCCGCCGAGAAAGGCATGATATCTTCTTTGGTAATCATCTTCACACCATCTGCTAAGAACTGCAGTAATCCATAAGGACCCACACGGTTTGGCCCTTGACGTGCTTGAAGGTCAGCTGAAATTTTTCTTTCAGCATATGTTCCTAAACCACCAATAGTTGCACAAACAGTAACAATAAGTCCTGCGGCCAACAGATAAGTAATGAAAGCTAAAAGACTTTCGTTACCACCAAGGAGATTGAGTAGGGATTGATAAATTTCGTATTTAGAAAGATAGCTAACTATGGTTTGATTCATGGTATACCTTATTTTTTCACTCTATCTGAACTTACCTGGTAAGATTTAACCCAATCAAGGTCACCCTTTTTCCAGCAGTAAGCAATACCTTCAATTAAAATTGAAATAAAACTTAAGAAGACAATAAGTACATACGGACCTTCGCCCATCTCGTTCATTTCTTTGAAGATGGCAGCGATTGGAAACATCAGTACTGACTCAACATCGAAGATAATGAAGATAAGTCCAACAACGTAAAATCGAACGTTAAACATCGACCACGCTGTCCCCACTGGTTCTTCACCGCACTCATAAGGAGTGGATTTTAAGTGGGATGGTTTTTTGGGAGCGAGGTAAACCGAGAGGAAATGCCCACCCAAAAAAAGTACAACGGCAATTGCCATTAGGATAACGATTGGCATCAAGCCATCAAAAGAAGCTGTTGTCATGGAAATCTCCACTGCATTAAGGTCTCAAAAAAGTAGTTTTAAGATACAAAAGATGTTGAAAATAGGGAAGTAATTTTAAAACTATCGCTGTATTCTCTTTAGGTCCCATCCACGCTGGAGAAAAAGAGGGAGAACTAAACAATTTTTATCAGGTAATTTGTGAGCTTATTTAAATCTGTAATAAAAAAAATTGAATATTGGAAAGAGCAGGAAGGGCCGCTGGCGATTAAAGGAATTAATCCTCAGCAATGGAGCCTCTTTCTTGGAAGTTATTTCAATAGCTTACTCTTAGATCGCAATCATTTTATTGTGTGCTCCGACCAAGAAGAAGCTGAAAATGTTTTCGAAACTCTCAAGCATTTAAAGAGTACTTATTTTTACCCAGGGCACAATCACTCCATTTATTCATCGATTTTGGCCAGCGAGCAAGTATTGTTGACGCAGTGGTCATGTCTTTATCAACTCAAAAAAAATTCTGCATCGACTATCGTTACCACCTGGGAGGGTTTGCTTTTACTGGGTGTATGCCAAGATTTTTTGAAGAAAAATCAGTTTTTCCTGAAATTAGAAGACATTATTTCCCCCTTTGATCTAGCAAAACGCTTAACTGAGATGGGTTATCACTCAACTTCTACCGTAGAAGAGCCCGGAACCTTTTCAAAAAAAGGGGAGATTTTTGATATTTATCCTATTTCTCATCCCCCTGTTCGACTTCATTACTTTGATGATTTGATCGAACATATTTTTGCAATTGATCTAGAAACTCAAAAAACCAATAAAGAAATTTCTTATCCAGAACTTTTTATTTTACCAAGTCCAGGCTTCTTAGCTCAGGATGAATACTCAACCACGTTGCGAGAAAATATCCCTCAACCACAACCTTCTTTCAAAAACAAATATGAAACAAGAAAGATGATTTTTAGAAATCTAGGCGAGGGACAACTTTTTGAGAATTATGCAGCTTATATTCCACTCTTTTTTAAAGAGCCTAAAGCTCTTATCGATTATGTCTCTAAAGATGCTTTTATTTCTTTCATTAATTATGAAGTGGGATCAAAAAACTTTGAACTTTTTTGGGCCAGTCTCGTTGAGGACTATCAATTAATTGCTAATGACTTAGAGAGTTCACAAGTTCTTCCGTCACCAGAAAATTTTTACTATCAAAATCTTCCATCTCATGAAGCAAAAGTTTTAATTATTGAACCTCTCAACATCCAAGTTAACCTGGATGAAAATCTTAACCAAGAGTTAAATTTATCATTAGAAAATCTTGTTTCTCACTTAAGAACTAAAATGAAACTTCAGGGAGAGATTCCTGAGAATAAATTTGATTACATAAAGTTGGCCTTGAGTATTTTAAAGAAAGAACTCAAGCATGATGGCCACTTGGTGGTTGTTTACAAAAATGAGAATTCAAAACAAGAACTTGAGTTTCTGTTAGAGGAAAATCAACTCACAGAATTAAGAGACAGACTACATTTCATAAAAGGGCGCCTCGAGGAGGGACTCTATTATAGAAACGAAAATATTTTCATTCTTTCAGAATCTGATTTTTTTGCCACCAAACAAAAGAAAACCAAAAAAATCACCAATACTAATAAGGACTTATTTGCTGAACAAATCGCCACATTAAAAATTGGCGATTATGTCATTCATCGTGATTACGGTATTGGAGTCTATCAAGGTCTAGAAGCTATTACTGCTGCTGATCAACAAAATGATTATTTAGTTATTTTGTATGAAGGTAATGATAAAGTTTATGTCCCAGTCTACAAACTAAACCTTGTTCAAAAACATGCAGATGCTTCAAGCGGACTTAAAGTTGCCTCACTTAAATCCAAAAAATTTAATGAACTGAAAAGTAAGGTCAGAAACTCTGTTAAAAAACTTGCTTTCGATTTATTAAAACTTCAGGCCCAAAGAAAGCTCTCAGGTGGTTATCCTTTTTCTCCTCCTGATCATCTATATAAAGAGTTTGAATTATCTTTTCCCTTTGAAGAAACTCCTGATCAAGAAAAAGCAATCCTTGACGTTTTGGAAGATATGCAAAAGCAGCACCCAATGGACCGCTTAGTTTGTGGTGATGTTGGTTTTGGTAAAACTGAAGTTGCCATGAGAGCGGCGATGAAAGCTGTTCTTGATAAAAAGCAAGTGATTGTCCTCGTACCAACAACTGTTCTTGCCCTCCAGCACTATCATTCTTTCAAAAAGAGATTTGCTAATTTTCCTGTGAACATCGACTTTATTTCTCGTTTTAAAACACCTAAGGAGAAACAAAAAACTCTACTTAACGTAAGTGAAGGTAGAGTAGATATACTTATTGGTACGCATGCAGTTCTATCTGAAAGTGTGAAGTATCATGACTTAGGACTTCTAATCATTGATGAAGAACATCGGTTTGGTGTGGGTCATAAAGAAAAGTTAAAAACTTTAAAGACCGGAGTTGATGTATTGGCCATGACCGCAACACCGATTCCACGAACTCTTCAATTATCTTTTTTAGGTATTCGTGATCTCTCTTTAATTCAAACGGCACCACCAAGACGTCAGTCTATTAAAACGTATATTATTAAAGAAGATGACCTGACCTTAAAGATGGCCATTGAAAAAGAACTGGCACGTGGTGGACAAGTCTATTACGTCCATAATCGAGTTCACGACATTGAAGAGCATTATATTTACTTAAAAAAACTTGTTCCCAATGCTCGAATATCTATTACTCACGGACAAATGAGTGAGCGTGATATCGAAAAAAATATCAACGACTTCTATGAACATAAAGCTGATATTTTATTAGCAACGACAATTGTTGAATCTGGCATTGATGTGCCTAATGCAAACACTATGATTATTGATCGCGCTGATACTTATGGACTAGCTCAATTACATCAGCTTAGAGGAAGAATTGGCCGCAGTGACCGTAAGGCCTACGCTTATTTCATGATTCCAGAAACAAGAATACTCTCAGAAACAGCTCAACGACGTTTACATGCTCTCCAAACTTACGCCGATATGGGATCTGGTTTCGCACTCGCTTCAAGTGATATGGAGATTCGAGGAGCAGGGGATATCCTTGGTGCAGAACAATCAGGTCATGTGGAATCCATTGGTCTTGAGTACTACATGGATCTTTTACAAGAAGCTATTTTAGAACTTCGTGGTGAACAAAGAGTCTCTGTTAAAAATATTGAGATCCAGGCATCATTTTCGGCCTATATTCCTAATTCTTATATTACCGACCACGCCCTGCGACTCAAATACTATAAACGTTTATCAAACAGCCAAGATCATCAAAGGCTTGAAGAAATCATTCACGAACTCAATGATGCCTTTGGAATTGCTCCTAAAGAACTTGAATCTCTCTACGCAATCTTGCGCTCTCGTCTTTATTTCCAGCCTCTGGGAATAAGACTGGTTAAAATTGCCGGCTCACAAATTATCATCTTCTTTGATCAAGAGATACTCGAGCACAACACTCAACTTAGAGACCAAATCCTTGGTTTCTTTATGAAACAGCCTAAATTTTATAAGCTTAACCCTGATGCCTCAGTAACATGCTTCTTCAAAGAAACTGTCAATGCTCAAATGTTATGGGAATTTTCTAAACATATTGCAGGGCAAATGGGTGCATGTTAATGTTTTTATTAGACGATATTTCAAACCAGGGATGTGTATGAAAACTATTTCAATTGTAGTCTTAGCTGCCATGTTGGCAATACCGGCAATCGCCCAAGATCAAGTTGTTGCCACTGTTAATGGTAAAAACATCACTAAAAAACAATTTGAAGAATACCATCTTCAAAACCTTAAATTCGTAGGGACTCGCAAGATTGATAAGGAAGTTTCTCTTAGAGATCTTATTAATAGAGAGCTTGCCATTCAAAAAGCACGCAAAACAGGTCTAGATAAGGACCCTGAGATTGTAAGCAAACAAGAAGACATTCTTTTTCATGCTCAAATTTCTAAAGATCTAGAAAACGAGTTTAAAAAAATACAAGTTACTGATGAAGAATTAAAAAAGTATTACGATGAAAATCAAGAATATCGTACTGCTCATATTCTCTATCGTCTTCGTGTCGAACCTACACCTGAAGAGGTAAAGGCTGCTTATGAGCAGAGTATGGAAATCTATTCTCTTCTTCAAAAGAACCCAGATGACTTCGCTAAACTTGCTAATAAATTTTCACAAACAACTGCTGCCCCTGTTGGTGGAGATCTTGGATTCCAACCTCCAACGCGCTTAGCACCTGAATATTTTGAAGCTATTAAAGGGAAAAAAGTTGGTTTTATCTCTGAGCCTGTAAGAACACAGATGGGTTATCACATCATTCGTGTCTTGGGCGTTAAGTCGTATGACCAAATCGACAAAAACTTGTATAAGAAAATCATTTACGATATTAAAAGAGATGCCCTTATTGAGAATTACTTTGCTCAACTTGAAAAAGGTGCAAATATAAAAACCAATTTAAAAAACTTTTAAGAGACTAAGTGAAATTTTTAATCCTGCTAATTACTTTGGGTCCATGCCTAGCTTGGGCCCAAAATTCTCAACTTAAACTCCTCGATAAAATTGTTGCTGTCGTTAATAGTCAAGTCATCTCACTTTCTGAAGTAAACCGCATTAGTGAGACGCTAGAGGCCCGTAAAGAGGTTTCTCCTATTATCTACGATAAAAATAAATACGAACAAAAAGATTTAATCGACCTCATTATCAGGGCCTTCATTATACGGGATAAATTAACAGCTCAAGGCTACGTTATTAATGATGATGCTGTTGAATCTAGGATACGTGCCACTGAGCAAAGGCTGGGTCTTGGAAGAGCAGACTTATTAAATTTTCTTAAATCAAAAGATCTGACGTTCGAAGAATACTTCGAAATTATACGTGAAACATTAGAATACAATATTTTTGCTTCTAGAATCATCGCTCCTTTAGTCTCGGTGACTGAGCAAGAAATAAAAAATGAATTTTATAAAATGAATGCATCAAATAATGCACTCAGCTTTAAATACCATTTAATGGATTTTTATGTTCCGGAGTCTAAAATTATTGATAAAGATAGTTCTCATTTTTTAAGAACTTTACGTGATTATCAGTTAACTGGAAAACTCCCTGAAGAATTCAAAGAATTAGAAACAAATGAACTGGATAACCTTCGTGAAGAAGGTCTCTCACCAGAGTTAGTTAAAATTCTTAAAGAAACACCAGAAGGTTCTTTCTCCAAACCTATTCTTCTCAGTGGCTATTGGCACTCTTTTTACGTTCAAAAGAAAGACTTAGTTGAATCGCAAAACTATTTGAGATCAAAAGATCAAATTCAACAAGAAATTTTCATGAGAAAGGGCCAATCAGTTACGGATAATTGGTTTGAAAGAGAATATTCAAACTATTTTATTAACTACCTTTAATTATGATTATCATCACCCAGGGTCATCAAGCAGGAATTGGGTTAGAAGTTTTTTTAAAATCTATTCTGGTTTCAGATGATCACCTTTCCAATCAGTGTCATTTATTGGCATATGAAGAAAGTGTTGTAGAAACCCTTAATTCTTTGCGTCTCCCATATGCTTTACATAATTCTTCTATTGAAGTTGCCCATCGAAAAATTTCTGTTTCGTGGTTAAAAGATGAAACACAGTCTCAAAGTTTTATAGCACTTAAAGAAGGGATGAAATTGTGTGAAGCAGGTAAGCACATACTTTTTACTCTACCCACCTCTAAAGACCAGTTTCCTGGCTTTAATGGACATACTGAATATTTTCGGAGTTATTACCAACTGCCTGAACTTGGTATGTTTTTTTTATCTAATAATTTAAAAGTTCTACTCTTATCTGATCACATACCTTTGCGTGATGTGCCCTTACTTTCTGAGACCATTATTACGCAAAGATTAAACCAGGCCTTAACTCAGCTTAAAAAATGGAATTGGAAAATTGATTCTGTTTTTATTGCGGGAATTAATCCCCATGCAGGCGAGGGTGGGCTTATCGGGGAAGAAGATAACAGAATTTCTCAAGCTATCTCCAAGTTGAAAACTCAATTTAATTTCTCGCTACAAGGTCC
>CAYWMU010000005.1:10127-43502 GCA_964459395.1 uncultured Bacteriovorax sp. | reverse complement strand
CCCATTGAATGAGAGAATCTACCATTGTCTTAGCAAAGTAAAAAACATAAGCAGGCCCAGAACCGGTAACAACAGTTGTTTGGTCAAATAGCTTCTCATTCTCTAAAACATGAACTTGAGAGCAAGCAGCGAAATAAGACTCCACTCTCTTACGTAAATCATCATTAACTTGGGGTGAGTGATAAATTAAACTTACCCCTTCTGAAATCAGGGCAGGTGTATTAGGCATTACTCTAGTAATAAGTTGGGTATCAAGCTCTTCCGAAATTTTGTCTGCACCAATGGCAGCCATTATGGAGAGAATTAATTTTTTACTCAGATTAACTTTAGCTCTGAGTTCCTGGGCCAGAGCTTGAAACTGCTGAGGCTTGCAAGCAATGATCAGAATCTCACAATCTTTTAGTTCTGAAAGATCTTTAACTGCAATACCAGAGACAGCAGTAGCTAAACTTTCTGCACGAGTAAAGCTTGGAGTATATGTGTAAAATTTAATTTGGCGAAACTGAGAGTGAATACCTTTAACGATAGCACTTGCCATATTTCCACAACCAATTACTCCTATCATACTTTCTCCTTAGCCTCTAATATGCCCATCGCCAACAACAACATAGCGAGTAACAGTCATTTGCTCAGCTCCCATTGGCCCATAAGCATGAAGTTTAGTGGTTGAAATTCCTAGTTCAGCACCCAGGCCAAGTTCTCCTCCATCATTAAATCGAGTAGAAGCATTTATCATCACACAGCTTGCATCAACAGAGTTTAGAAATTGATTACAAGCGTTTTCATCTTCCGAAACAATACATTCTGAATGAAAACTCCCATACTCATCAATATGAGAGATTGCTTCATCCAATGAATTAACAGTCTTTATTGATAAAATATTATCTAAATATTCAGTAGACCAGTCTTGGTCAGTAGCTTCTTTGAGTTCAGCTCCACTATGAATCATGAACTCTTTATCTGCTCTTAACTCTGTTCCACGTTTTTGTAATTCAACTGTAAGAGTTTGAGCAACTTTAGGCAGAAGATCTTTATGAACAAGCAATGTCTCAATAGCATTACATACACCTGTTCTTTGAGTTTTCGCATTAAGAACCAGTTTGACGGCCTTATCAATATCGGCAGCTTTATCAAGATACATATGACATAGACCTTGAAAGTGAGCAATCACCGGCATTTTGGCATTATCGTAGACGAATTGAACAAGTTTCTCCCCACCTCTAGGAATAACCACATCAATAAATTCATTGAGTGTGAGAAGTTCATTGATCACTTCCCTATTATCTGAAGCGAGAACTTGAACTGCGTCTTTAGGAATATACTTTTCTATCGCCTCTTGAATTATCGAATGAAGAATCTCATTTGAATGCTTAGCTTCTTTACCGCCTTTAAGAATAATCGCATTCGAAGACTTAATTGCCAAAGCGGCGCAGTCTACAACGACATTGGGTCGACTTTCGAAGATCATAAGAATAACCCCAAGAGGAATTCTCTGTCTTTTAATCTTTAACCCATTACTATTAGTAAATTCTCCATGAAAGGTTCCTACAATTTCATCTTGCTCTGATATAGCTCTGACCCCTTTCACCATAGATTCAATTCGTGCTTCATCAAGTTTTAAACGATCTATAATAGCTCCAGATAAACCTGCATCTTGTCCATTTTTTAGATCGATTTCATTGGCCTTAATAATCTCTGCCTTTCTCTTAATGAGATTTGCCCCGAGTTCATCAAGCACTTTCTTTCTAGTTTGATGATCTATTTTCATCATGGCCTTAGCGGCTAACTTTGATTTTCTTGCTAATTCTTTCATTCATTACTCCCTTGGTTTATCACCAGGTTTGTTTTACGGATCACTTCGCATCTCTCATCTAGCTTTGTGACTTCGTCTTTTGCAAAGTCGCAGAGACCAACAGCAAAAGGCTTTCCTTTATAACGAAGATCTACACAGTCACCTTTAGAAAAGGACCCCGAAGCAGAAATGATCCCATCTGCATAAAGAGGCTTCTCTGATATTAAAGCTTCATAGGTAGAATGATCAACATCTATAAAACAGTTATGTCTTCTTGTTGAGATAAGCCAAGCCTTTCTTTCCGATATAACCTTTTCATTAACACCAAATAAGGTTCCAAGATCTTTTGTTAAAAGATCCATAATAATCCTATCATTATTTTTAGAGCCGATCAGGCATTTAACACCAACTTCAGTAGCTTTTGAGATCGCATCAATTTTGGATTTCATCCCACCTCGACCTGAAGTGGTTTTACTTTGCATATCGATCCCTAATAAATCCTCACCGTAAGGAACATATTTAATAAGTTGGGCCCCTTCCTCACTAGGATCTTTATCATAGAGACCATTTGCACTGGTTATGATTAAGAGAAGGTCAGCATCAAGCATTTGAGCAGCTTGTGCTGCTAGATGATCATTATCTCCTACAGAAATATCACTAAAAGAGATTGTGTCATTTTCATTAAGGATGGGAATAACGTGATTTTTAAGTAAGACTTCAATCGTTTTTTTGGCATTAAGAAAACGATTATGATCTTTAAAATCTTCATGGGTTAACAAAATCTGAGAACAGATTCTTCCACTTTCTTCAAATAAATTAGTATATTTATAAATGAGTTTCGGTTGTCCAATAGCACTGGCCGATTGTTGTAGTTCTATGCGATTGGGGAGATAAGTGTCTAGAAAGGCTTTCCCAACATTGATGGCCCCCGAACTTACTAAGACGACCTCCATACCTTGTTCGATTAGTTCACAGATATCTTCAACAATAATTCGCATTCTGCGTAAATCACACTTCCCATTTGGAGCTGTAATCACATTACTGCCGACTTTGATAATAATCCGTTTAACCCCAGTTAATTCTTTTCTTAATCTCATGTCAAAACCTCAGCTTTCTGAAAAGAGCGGATAGTTTACCTTCTGGCAAAATAGTAAAACTTTACCCTAACATCCATGCCCCCTCATTTCAAATTTTGACAGAGAAAAATTTAGAATCAACTAATTATTGGTAACTTGCATGCTTGCTAGCTTTTCAAATTCGCGAGGATCATGAGAACAAAAAATTTCTATCTCGTCTGATCGACTTACTTTTAGTGATCTAAGTCTTGATTGATTTTTAACTCTAAGATTATGATCTTTATCCATCATCCGCTGATAGGCCCACAGTCCTGGTGTGCAATGAGGTTCTTCATACATTTCTGCGTGATAAAAATAAGCATCCCCTGCATTAAGAAACCATTTATCATTTTCCTTAATGGCCACTCCGCAATGCCCTAATGTATGTCCTAACAATGGCACTAAAACAATATCAGGATGAATGCCTTCCAGTTCTTGAACCTTATTAAAGCCAAACCATCCTTCACCATGAGTTATTTCGTAAGTTAACCAATTATCTTTTGAACCCCACTGTTGAGGTCGATATCTTTGTCGATCTAGCCATGTCTTCTGTGCTAAAGCGGATTTTTTTTCGTGATGAAGCATATGAACTCTCGCCCATGGGAAATCATCTAGGCCTCCAGCATGATCAAAATCGAGATGAGTTAAAACAATATCTCTAACATCTTTAGGATCGAAACCAAGTTGAATAATTTGATGATAAGCCGTTAAGCTTTTTTCTTTGAAATCAGGCTTTAATGCTTGAAGAAAAAAATCACTTATTCTTCCTCTAGGGTTATGGACATCATTAATTCCAAATCCTGTATCAACTAAAACGAGTCCTGAAGAGGTTTCAACGAGCAAGGAGTGGTTTGTTAGTTCACCACGTGTTAGTCCGTGGGTTTTGCCATCCATCAAGTGTCCACCTAATGGGCATGAAGATATACAATTGAAGATATACAATTTAAATGATGGATTTTCATATTGCCCCTCCTTAGCTCTATATAGGCTATGGGGAAATATAAAGAATCTAAACTTAAGCTATAATGAAAAAGAATACTCAATAAACTAGTTCAATAACCTTTGAAATTCATCAAGGTAAAGAGAAATATGGTATCCATCAATGAGACCATGATGGGCCTCCACTGAAATAGGAAGATATAAGCGATCATTTCTTTCAGTCATTTTACCAAAGGCAATTTTAGGAACTGAATCATATCTATCGTGTTTTGTAGGATGCATGATCCCAGTAAATCGAATCCAAGGTAAAGTAGTACACCGAACAAGATCGAAGCGCCCATCCTCTTCTATCAATCTCAAACCAGTCGAATTTTTAACTGCTTCTTTTTCCTGTTCAAGATTGTTGGAGAATTCTCTAAAGTCTTCGGAAAAAGGAATCATTCCAAAAGCAAAGGTTCCATCACCTCTAGCTATTGTTGATCCCGCATGAATCGTATCAAATTCATATACCTTATCTTCGATAATCCTGTAGCGAAATTCTTTAACTGAATTTATCGCCTTCATGGATTTATGGAGATAGCTCGCAAAAAATGAATACCCCTCACTCTTTGACCTTTTATAAGTTAGCGTGCAATCAAGTTCAGTCACTATATTTAAGTGCGGACTTGCAAAACTCGTAAAAAAGTAAAAGTGTTCTTTTCTATTCCAATTCTCAATATCAACTAATTTCATAAGTTGATATTATCAAATCATCTCTAGATTAAGAAACAATATAATAGAGTCTTATTCGGACTCCACATTACCTAATGCCTCTTGCCCCACTTTCTTATCATTTTTATTTTCTTCACCCTCTTTTTCTCTCGGCTTGTTTTCATCATTACCTAAGTAATGAGTGAGACCCAAATCACTTGCGTCGCCGTATTTAGCAGAGTCAGCCCCTGCCTTTTCGGTTTTATTAACATCAATTGATTTATTTGGTTCCATGATTGCCCTCCTCTTTCTTTGTAATATTCTAAGAAAAGAGGAGGGATTACTAAACTTAAGGGTTATGTAATTTCTAAAACAAGTTTACCAATGTGAGTATGTTTATCAATTATCTCATGAGCTTTAGAAACTTCTTCTAGTTTAAAAGATTGTCCGACCATTGATTTGATTTTTCCTGATTCAAGAAGTGGCCAAATATTTTCTTCAATGGCATCTCGAAGCATTCCTTTAAAAGCGGATTCTCTTGCGCGAAGAGTACTTCCCGTTATCTTGAGACGATTTCTCATCAAAAGATTCAGATCTAACTCTACATTCCTTCCTTTCATATGATTTATATAAACAAGTCGGCCATCTGCTTTAAGTAGATTTAAATTTTTTGAAAAATAATCACCACCTACCATATCGAGAATAACATCCACAGACATTTTTCCTAAAACTTCTTCAAAATCATTTTCCTTGTAATTGATAAATTGATCAGCACCAAAATCTAGGCAGCCCTTCCCCTTCTCATTCGTTCCTACAGTGACTACAACTTTTGAGCCGAGAGCTTTGGCCAATTGAATAGCAGTAATACCAATTCCGCTAGATCCTCCATGAACGAGAAGGGTCTCTCCAGACTTGAGACAACCTCTTTCAAATACATTATGCCAAACGGTAAAAAACGTCTCTGGAAGAGAAGCAGCATCAACCATGGTTATATTGCTAGGAACACGCAGACACTGAACTTCCGGAGCTGCAACATACTCCGCATATCCTCCGCCTGCAACTAGTGCGCAAACCCTATCGCCAATAGAGAATTTACTGACGGACTTTCCAACTTGAGTAATCACGCCAGAAACTTCCAGTCCAGGAATGTCACTTGGAACCCCTGCAGGTGCTGGATACTTTCCTTGACGTTGGAAAACATCTGGTCGATTAATTCCAGCTGCTTCAACTTGAATAAGAACTTCATCGTTATCTATTGAAGGAATATCTCTTTCTAAAATTTTGAGAACTTCTGGTCCACCAAATTCGGAAATAACAACAGCTTTCATTTCAACCTCAAATTAAAACATCTTCGTGATGATGTGATGGTAGCAAATTAAGATAAAATAAAAAATCATTTAGTAATATCTTCGATATTTTATATATATGAATAAACGAGGAGTCATTTTCTCATTATTAATTATTCTGTCAGTGTTTGTCTTTACCGATATGGTCCAGGAAAAGAGAGGACTTGTTCAGATGGAAGAGGAACAAATATCAAAACCATTTGTACCTACTATTGAAATGGTGAACAAGGATTGCTTTCTCTCTGAAATTAGATCTCAAACTTGCAAATACAGTGTTGGTAATGATTTAGAATTTACCATTTGGCATATTGGTGATCCTGACGCCACTGTTATTGTGAGAAAAACCAGAGGAGAAGATGGGGATTATCACGTTCGTTTCACTCTAGATTCACATTGTCTCTTTATAAGAACGGGTGGAATCAATGCTCTCAAAGATTTTTATTTTAGTCCTAAACAATACGCTTTCGTTTCCTTAATCGATGGGCTGATCTATCAACACTTGGAGGGATGCTTAAAAAGTCGTAACTAAAAATGTGTAGCGGAGGTCATCATGTCGCTTCCTCTCGAAGATTATGCACTAATAAGTAACTGTCACAGTTCAGCTCTTGTCGGCAAGAATGGCTCGATAGATTGGCTCTGTTTTCCCTGCTTTGACTCTGCCGCATGTTTTGCTTCACTGCTGGGTTCAAGAGATAATGGTAACTGGCAAATAACTCCTACAGAAGAGTATGAAGTAAGTAGAAAATACTATGAAGATACCATGGTTCTTGAAACTGTTTTTAAAACTCAGTCTGGATCCATCAAAATTATTGATTGCATGATCATGGATACTACTGACGCTACCCTGGTAAGGACAGTAGAAGGAATAGAAGGTCGTGTAGAATTAGACTTTGAAATTACCATCCGTTTTGATTATGGAAGTATTATTCCTTGGGTAAGAAAGCTTCCTCAAGGTTATGGTATCAACGCTGTTGCAGGGCCAGAAGCTATCATTCTCTATTCCCCGATTCAGCTTCATGGTAAAAACATGCACACCGCCGCAAACTTTGAAGTAAATGCTGGAGAAAGAAAATCATTCACAATGATTTGGTATCCATCACACCTCCCCGCTCCAGGACCTATCAAACCAGAATTAGAAATCGAAAAAACGATTTCTTGGTGGAGGCGCTGGATGAGTAAGTGCACCTACAATGGTTTTGATGCCGATTCCGTCAAACGATCTTTACTCACATTAAAAGCTCTCAACTATGATCCAACAGGAGCGATAGTAGCAGCTCCTACCACTTCTCTTCCAGAAGAACTCGGAGGAGCAAGAAACTGGGATTACAGGTATGGTTGGATCAGAGACTCAAGCTTCACTTTACTCGTCTTGCTCTCTGCAGGCTTTAAAGAAGAAGCTATCAAATGGAATGACTGGCTTCTTCGGGCCGTTGCCGGAACTCCATCACAGATGAACATAATGTATGGAATAAGAGCCGAAAGGCGACTCACTGAACTCGAACTCGATTGGCTTTCAGGTTATGAAAATTCTTCACCAGTTCGTATCGGTAACCAAGCCTATGATCAGTTTCAACTAGATGTTTATGGCGAATTCTTGGCCTCTGCCTATCTTGCACAAGTGAATGGAATTGAGTTGAGTGATAATACATGGAGGATTTCTCGAAAGATGATTGATTTTGCCTGTGAGAACTGGATGGAGCCTGATGAAGGAAATTGAGAGGATTGTGGGCCACGAAGACAGTTTACACATTCAAAAATTATGGCATGGGTAGCACTTAACTACGCCATTCTTCTTGCTCGTGATTTTCATCTCGAATGTAATATCAGTGAATGGCTCAAAGTCCGAGAAGAAATTCATAGAGATATCTGTGAGAAAGGATTTGATAAAGAACTTAACTCTTTTGTTCAGTTCTATGGCTCTAAAGAACTCGATGCAAGTCTACTTCTTATAACTCACTTTGGTTTTCTACCATCAACTGATCCTCGAGTTGTAGGGACAATTGAAGCTATTCAAAAATATTTAACTCGCGACGGACTTCTGGTTCGTTACAATACAAGTAGTAAAGTCGATGGCCTTCCTGGAGATGAAGGCTCCTTCATCGCTTGCTCCTATTGGTTAGTTCATGCTCTCAATACCATAGGGCGCCATGAAGAGGCCCGCTCACTTTATCAACATCTTGAAACCCTTCGCAATGATGTTGGCCTACTTGCCGAAGAGTATTCAACCCAACATAAACGTATGGTTGGAAATTTTCCGCAGGGGCTCTCTCATATTGCCCATATTAGTGCGGCCATGGGATATGAGTTACCTAAAAACTAAGGATAAAATATGAAAATGTTATTCCTTTTAAGTTTAATTCTTTTCTCCTCTTGTACTAGCAAAATCAAGGAAGGCTTTAAAGATGCGAAGTATAGTGCTTACGAAATGATTGGCTACGAGAAGAGAGATCTTTTTAGGAAAGAAGTGAAATCTGTTAAAAACAATCAAGAAGATTCTCAAGAAGCTTTTGAAGATGCCTTAGAAAAACTTCAGCATTTTTATGCTTACGATGGAGGCAAACTAGAAAGAGAATATAATAAATTAAAAAAGGCATATGAGAACTCGCTTGAAGAATCTCACGATCTTAGTCAAAGTATTCAAAACTTAGATAATGTTGCAAAAGATCTTTTTACTGAATGGAAGAAAGAAATAAAAGAAATAACTAATTCTGATCTCCGTAAGAAAAGTTCAAAAAAGCTTAGAGAGACCCAAGTAAAGTATGGAGATTTGTATAAGGCCTTGAAGAATAGTGAGAAACGGATTTCTCCCCTCCTTGTTAAAATCAATGATCAAGTACTCTACCTAAAACATAACCTTAATGCCGGAGCCATTGAAGGACTTAAAACGGAAGGAGACCGTATTCAAAAAGATATCGAAAGTCTTATTAACGAAATGAAAGAGGCCAATAAAAAAGCTGATGAATTCATCAAAACGCTGTAGTTTTTATCGCCTTTTCTTTTTCTTCGTATTACGGAGTCCTGGGTGGGCATGAACCCTTTTTCCAGCTTCATCTAGCTTTGCTCGCTTTGAGTGATCATACCAAGGGTTCTTTTCCTGACTAACTCCGGGTGTTGGGGCTTTAGTTACTTTGGGGCCTAGACTTTTAAGTTTTAAAACTTCTTTCTTACCTTCAAAGTTTTTCTTCGTAATCTCTTGACGAGTAAGTGCTTCAATATCATCTAAACGATGTTTCTCTTCTACTTCACAAAAAGTTATAGCATTTCCGCTTCTTCCCGCCCGGCCAGTTCTTCCAATTCTATGAACATAAACTTCTGGATCAAGTGGGATGTCAAAGTTAATCACGTACTCAATCGTATCTACGTCAATTCCTCTTGCAACAAGATCTGTGGCCACTAATATATTGATACTACCATCAGCAAAGTAGCCTATAGACCTCTCCCGCTCTGCTTGTTTTTTATCACCATGTATGGCCCTTGCTGAAATTCTGTTTTGGATAAGATATTCAACAACCGCATCCGCTCCATCTTTTGTACGTGTAAAAACAAGAATTGAACCGGTGGCCTCTTCTTTGATTATTTTCTTTAAAAGTTGGTACTTGTAATTTTGATTACAGAAGTAAACCATCTGAGAAATATTTGAAGCAACAGTAGATTGTCGGGCCACTTCAATGAAAGCAGGATTTTTAAGAATACTTTTTGAAAATCTTCTTATGGGATCAGGAACTGTAGCTGAGTAAAAAAGTGTTTGTCGATTATCCGGAAGCTCTTTAATAATGAGATTCAGGTCATCGATAAAACCCATATCAAGCATACGATCAGCTTCATCAAGAACCAGCACCTCAATCATCTTCAATCGAATAAGACCTTTTCTCATAAGATCTAGAAGTCTTCCCGGAGTTGCTACAATAAAATTAACACCATTATTAATAGCTTCGGCCTGATAAATTTGCTTAACACCACCATAGATAGCGCAACTCTTGATTTCTGTTCCTTCAGTAAACTTCACAATCGCTTCATGTGTTTGAAGGCAAAGTTCTCTAGTAGGAGTGAGAATCAAAACAGTAGGAATAAGTTTAAAGTTATCTTTTGATAAAAGTTCTTCAATGATTGGTAAACAAAATGATGCTGTCTTACCAGTTCCTGTCTGTGCAATCCCAAATAAATCGCGTCCTTCTTTTACGACAGGTATGGATCGTTCTTGAATAGTCGTAGGCGTTTCATAGCCGAGCTTTGAAAGATTGGCCAGAAGGGTTGAATGAGATAAAAGCTGATTAAAAGAAGTCATGAGAGAGCATTAGCATTATTAAGGTTTCTTGGCCAAAGTAAAATCATGGAATCTGACGCTTTAAAAACTCATTAGCAACCTTTAAACCATCATTGGCCCTACCTTATCTTTTTGGTTTTAATGATATTATAGCCGCCAGAAATGTTTTCTTTTTCTTTGGTATCATTTTGCTGATCAATAGTCTTTTTACTAAATACCAATATAGTCTTTCTAAAATTATCCCAATGGGGATTCACATGGCCATTAACTTTATGCTCGCTATTGGAATCTACTTCGCTCCTTATTGGCTAGGTTATCGGTCAGCGCTGACTCCATCACAAGTACTCGTTCACATTGGAGCAGGATTATTTCTCATTACCATGATTTCTTTTAGTAGAGTTAAAACAGAGAATGATAAACTAACCACATTGAATGGGTGAATGATCTCTTACATATTGAATGATCACGGGCCAGAAAAAAGCTTTAGTGTACTCAAGGCCTTGAAGGTAGTGTTTGAATTGAGGAAGTGATCCTTTAATCGCTTCGGCTACCTCCGCAGGAAAGGCTACACTATAGACTGCTTGTGGATTAAGCTCATCAATTGACTTATAACCTAGACCTGAGAAATTAACTCCATAGCCAATACGACTAATTAAAAACATCAGTGGCCTTATCTTCCAGCCAGACATTTTAACAATAGCAATCTCCCAACCTTGATCTCCAAATTTTCGAATGTGAGGAAAGTTACTCACAATATCACCGAAGCTCACAGGTCCTGCTCTTTTATCTGTACCAGCAAAGGCCGGAACATGAAGTCCTATATCCGCTCCAACTGCTTCTCTAGTGGCCCGGGCTATATGTCTTCCCCAACAGCTTAATTTCCAACCAGATCCAGTTATTGGTGTTTTTGTCTCCCCTATGATTGCATCCCAGTCAGTATCAAACAGAGCATTTCGTTTCAATGTAGCTTCTTCCACAAAACTCGCCATTTCCGGATCTTCCCTAAGGTTTCGATTAATATCGTGAAGCTTATACCTTATAATCCGCACATTTCCTCTACGGGAAACATCCAGTAAAAGACTACCCACGCTTAACCCATGTGAGGCAGCTTGAACGATTGGGACTTCCTTACCATATTGATTCTCTTCTTTAATGACGTAACGAAGTTTAGTATGAGAGTGACCTCCAATAATAACATCGATTGAACTTGAATTTTTGGCAAGGAAGCGATCTTCACCCACCCCTAAGTGAGTCAGCGCAATGATAAGTTCACGCCCTGCTCGTTTTCCTTTTCGTGCTTCTCTTTCACCCACGGCAAGAGGTGGAGAAATACTTCCGGGTCTCATAGAGTATTCAAAAAAATTACTGGAAGTAGTAAGACCAACAACTCTAATTTTTATTCCCGCCTTTTCGATATCCACATAAGGATGAACTAAACCGTCTAACTCCATTTCTGGAGTTGTATTTATATTTGCGCCAACAAACTTCGTGTCCACATTGGCCCTTTTTATTTTATCACTTAAAACCTTACCACCCAGCATATGGTCATGATTTCCAATCGCCGCGACTTCTACTCCAAATAATTCTAATGCTCTTACGGAGTCAGCTCCTTGGTCTGAGAAATAAAAAGGCGTTCCCTCCCCCCAATCTCCTGCATCGACTTGAAGAACTTCAATTCCCTTCGACTCAGCATCTGCTCGAAGCTCTTTTATCTTAGTCATCGCTTTAGGATAATTGTTAAAGTGTGAGTGAAGATCGTTAGTGTGGATAATCATTATTCGTCGCGCTTGAGAGATAGGAAGAGTTAAAATAATAAAGAGAATCAGGAATAAAACTCTCATGAACACCTCCACATAAATAGATTAGACGGTGTGCTAAGAGGTTTGCATCATAGTTTAATCAAAAGAATGGCCGACGGAGTTATATGGTATTAACTCGCATAAGATTTTCTTAATTCTGTAGACTCTTCGGCCACCTGCTTCCTGAGATGTTAGTATGGAATCAGGAGGTGAATGTGATGAAAATATTTCTAACTTTTTTTCTATTTCTAGCACTCCCGATAATATCATTTGCTCAGGATGTTGAGAGATCATTTATAGCAAGGGCCTATCAATCAACAGAGGTTTTAGAAAAGTTGGTTATCAAAGATAGTCTTACTGAAAACGAAAAGTGTGAATGGCAATTAGAATCAACTTATCTCGCTTTTGGAGATCCTAAAATATCTGATGTTGTAATAAGACCTACCTATAAAGACATTATGGGAGATGAAGCACGATCTTACAAAATGGTTATCCTGGATGAGAACAAAGAGATTGGGTTTCAAATGAACTACGTTTATGAAAAAAATAGCGATCAATTTCCCATTGGAGCAGAAGTTTACGTCATTAAAGATGGGTGGGTAGCTAAGATACTTCCCGCATTTAGAAATCAGATCGTAGTGAATTCACCCAAATGTACTTTTTGGTTTAATCTCCTCGATCCTTTTGATTCAAGGTCTGAAGCCAACTAATCCTTCTTCCAAGGAATGGCCTTAACCTTTTCTCCTCTCTCTGAAGCTATTCCTCTTCCAATATCTTTTTTTATAGGAGAATCAAGATTTGCATTATCAGGATAATGCATTCCTTTCCTCTTCAAGACATGGGACGTTGAGCGGTGGTGAGCTTTAGAATAGATCTTACTCGTCTTAGGAACCGAGTGTGCCAAAACCGAGATAGAAAAGAGTGAGAATATTACGAAAACAATACTCATCATGTATTACCTTTCGGCATTCTGAAGATAAAAATATAATGCTATGAATACAGGCACTTGGGCCAAGACTTCATTCAATCGATTTGATAATATTAAGCATGGAATTTAAAAGCGAAAAAGTTAGCTTCAAAAATAAGGAGAATCATCTTCTCGATGCAAGGCTTGAGTTCCCTGCCAATGAAGCCCCAACCTCCTTTGCCATCTTTGTTCATTGTTTTACCTGCTCAAAGAATGTTCATGCTGCTACCAGAATATCTCGCTCCCTCACCCAAGCAGGTATTGGTGTTCTTAGATTCGATTTCACGGGTCTAGGAAACTCTGATGGGGATTTCTCAAATACCAACTTCTCGACCAACGTCTCTGATCTCATATCGGCCTATCATCATATGATAGAAAACAACATGACTCCTCAGCTTCTCATTGGTCATTCTCTTGGTGGAGCAGCTGTACTCGCGGCTAAAAGCTCAATGCCTGAGATTAAAGGAGTAGTGACCATCAATGCTCCAAGTGACACCCAACACGTTGAACTTCTCTTTGAAGAAGATATTCAAGAAATTGAAACGAAAGGAAAAGCTTCAGTCACTCTTGCAGGGAGACAGTTTACGATAAAAAAACAATTTTTAGATGATGTCAGGAGTATCGATCTTGAAAACAAAATATCTAAACTGGGAGTCCCACTCCTCATATTCCACACTCCACAAGATAGAGTTGTCTCTCCTAATCATGCTCTAAAGATATATGAAGCGGCTTCTCAACCTAAGAATTTGCTCTCCCTTGAGGGTGCAAGTCACATGCTCAATGATAAAGTAGATTCAAATTACGTAGCTGCCATCATTTCCGCTTGGGCACAAAGATATATTCTCTAAGGAAGATTCATTGCGAGGTCTAAAACTTCATCTGGAATTTTTGAATCACTCATTGGTACGGGTATTTCCCATTCTGGGATAAGTTTATAGACTCTGTTTAAACAAACGGCCCTAATTGGAATGGCCACTTGATCGTCTTCTGCGCACTTCTTAAAAAAGTTCATAGCACTCATCCTTTTCGTGGGATCCTTTTGTGCTTCATCAAAGATTGTGCCTACTAACTCTCCGCCTTCTTTAATTATTTCTGGAGTGTGATGAACTTCTTCTTCAGTAAGGTTCTTTAAATCATCGATTGTGGGAAGTGATTTTAAATGCTCTTCAAAATAAGCATCGGCGTTTTCTTTCGCTTCTTTAGGAGTTTGGCCAGAGAAAGTCTTCTCGTCCAAGTCAGCTCCAACTGTTTTAACTGTTTTAACAGGAAAAACTGGGTCTTCTTTGGGCCTTTCCTTATTTTTTAGATTCCAAAAAATAAGAGTGAAGATAAAAATAAATACAAGACTTACAACGAATTTTTTCATTATTTACTTAGCGAAGCATTCATTAAATTTGATGACTCTCTAACAGAGACCTCTTTAAATGTTCCTTCGGGCCTAGGATCAAGTTTTTTGGGTTTTACTGGAGATCGAAGCTCTGCCAGTTGATCTTCACTTACTTTGATTCTTGCTCTTAGATTCTCTAATTCTTTTTTAAAGGGTTCTCCAACTTGAGGATTGGTTGCAATTAAATTTACGTAGAAATCAATCACCCTTTGAAAGGTAGCAATTTCTTCAAGAAGCTGGGCTTCAGTCTTTACATGTGAGCGAACAGTTACCCTCGTTAGAGAATCTGCGATTATTGTTGAAAGCTTTGTCTTATCTACATTTGAACATGTTCGACAGTTTAATAAGAGTGTCTTTGTGGCCGTAGCCTCTAACGAATAAGCTCCATTGCTATAAGGCTCACAAGCATCTAAACCAGATAAAGCATGGCCTTCAGGGCACTTACTATGAAGAAAACCAATATGTTCCGAGTTCCCGTCACTATGTCGGGCCTCATGAAAAAGGGTTCCTAGTCGTTTAATTCTATTGGCCTCTGATTCGATATTTTCATTAATAAGTAATCTTTCTAAAAACAACCCTTCACCAACTTGCAATATCCCCACTCGAGGAGAAGGAGCGAATACGCTCTTTCTATCAAGTCGTATTCCTCTTAAGACCTTATTCATCTTCCCTCTTAGGTAAAGCTCTGCCCCAGTATTAGACATAATGAGGGTTGCTCTGTACTGATTGTTTTTATTGAGAATTGAAGGAGGTAGCGGGGTTGAAGGAAATTGGTGTCCTCTTTTAGTTACGAGATTTCTCCCACCAACTCTGTAATCTTCACCGATAATATATTTTACCCGATTATAAATCCAATTATAAAGGTGGGCCCCATCTACTTTAGAAAGTTCCATCATGGGCTTAAGTTCAGCATCAATGTCTTTTATTGAACTCTTATAGAGATAGGAGAGATCATCTTTCAAGATTTGAATTTGATAAGAAGGAATTGATGAATCAAAATAAACTCCTGCAAACTTTTCTCTAGCACTTGCTGAGAATGATAAAGAGAGCATTAAAGTCGTTGCAATAATTTTCTTCATTAAAACCTCGATGACACACTAAATCCATTAACATGAAATCGAGGCCCATATCTAAAAGACTATAAATATTACCTACATTCCTCTTTTCAGAGGTTCTCCCCCATCGGGAGATTCATTTCCGTGAGCTCCTTGTACAAACCCACCTTTGTGAGTCCCTCCTGCCTGTTGTTTCTCATTTTCTTCCCACTCATCTTCGCTCACAGAAGGATTATTTCCACTTTTCATGTGGCCTCCCTTTTTCGATTCATTCTGTTGTTGCTGTTTCTCATGGGAAAAACTCTTAAGTCCTTCTTCCTTTACTTGACCAGAAGGTTCACCTGATTGCTGATTTGCCATTTTTGCCTCCTCTGTTTCATGCTTATGATAAAAGAGTTTTCACGAAAGAAGACTTCATACAATCTCATTTTTCAGACTCACTGATTCATGAGTAGAATCTTTTTTGAAATGATCATTATGTTAGTTACTGAAAAGGATATATACTTATCAGATGCCTAACCAAAATCTCTTTTCAAAAGCCGAAAACTTCCGCCTTCTTGTTGAAACCGTCAAAGATTACGGAATCTTCATGCTTGATCCTCAGGGAAATATCAAAACCTGGAACGAGGGGGCCAAGAACATCAAAGGCTATAATCATAATGAGATTGTGGGAAAACACTTTTCTATCTTTTATCCAGAAGAAGATATTAAAGCCGGCAAACCTGAATATGAACTTAAAGAAGCCATTAAAGTTGGTCGTTTTGAAGATGAAGGATGGCGTATCAGAAAAGATGGCTCTAGATTTTGGGCCAACGTCATTATTACCGCTTTGAAAAAAGATAATGAGCTCTTAGGATTTTCAAAAGTAACGAGAGACTTATCTGAACGAAAAAAACTTGAGAATGAGCTTCGTGATACTCAGAATGCACTCAAAGTCCTTCTAGAAGAAACCCAACAACGTCTTTCTATTGCGCTTTACGCTGCCAAAATGGGTGTTTTCGATTGGGATGTTCCAAACAATAAAGTTTACTGGTCCGACACTCTTTTAAAACTCTGGGACTACAAAAGTAAGAAAGAATTCCCCGGAACTATGGATAGTGTTAAACAGCGAATGCATCCTGATGATATAGAACTGTTTGATCAAGCGGTGAAAAAAACTTTTGAAACAGGTGAAGATTACGAAATCGACTACCGAGTCGTCTGGCCCGACAAAAGTGTTCATTGGATCAATGCTAAAGGAAGGGCCTTAAAAGATCCTAGCGGAAAAGTTATTCGGTTTACTGGAACAGGAACAGAGATTACTGAAAGAAAGATTTCAGAAGAAAGAAACCAAATCCTTGCAGAAGTTGGTATGGTTTTCTCATCTTCACTTGATTACAAAGAGACTCTTAAAACGGCTTCTCAATTAGCTGTTCCGGTTTTCTGCAATGGAATCATTGTGCATCTTTTCGAAGAAAACACATGGAAGGAGTTTTTTGCATTCCCTCTAGACCGTACTCAAAAAGATCTCTTCCTTCCAACTTTTGAAGAACTAAACCGAGAGAAAATCATTTACAATAAAAATAGCATCACTTGCTTAATGGAGATTCATGGAAAGATTCTAGGTGCCATGACATTCATGATCGATGAATCAAGATATTCCAATATAAAACTAGATAAAAATTTTGCTGAACGTTTTACTCAAAGGGCCACACTCGCCATCGATGCCGGTCAACTTTTTCAAATGGCCAAAGATGCCATAAAAGTGCGAGAAGATGTTGTTGCCATCGTTTCACATGATTTAAAAAATCCACTCAATGGTATTTTACTAAATGCTTCTTTCCTTTTAAAAACCACTGATGATCAATCTCAAAAGAATAAAATAGAACGTATTAAACGGTCTGCAGAAAGAATGCATACCATGATCGAAGATATCCTTGATGTAACCAAGTTAGAAGCAGGAACATTTACGGTTGAAATAGAGACAGAGGATGTTAAGTCATTTGTTGAAGATGCGATAGAATTACATAGGCCTCTGGCAGAAGAAAAGAAAATTGCCCTGACCTATGAATTCGAAAATCAACCAGGACTCATCAAGTGCGATCATCAGCGCATTCTACAAGTGCTTTCAAACTTATTAGGTAATGCCATCAAATTCACTCCGGAAGGAAAAGACATTAAACTCCGAGTACAAACACTAAAAGAATTTGTTCAGTTTATAATTGAAGATTCTGGGCCGGGTCTTTCTCGTGAACAAATACCTCAAGTCTTTGATCGCTACTGGCAGGCCCGATCAACTAGTAAGTTAGGCGCAGGACTTGGACTCTCAATAGCGAAAGGAATCGTTGAGGCCCACGGTGGAAAAATCTGGGTTGAGAGTGAGGAGGGCCAAGGTGCGAAATTTTTCTTTACCCTTCCACTTTAGTTCGTCCTGTACTCGCGACACTCGGGTATTTACGATAATCTTTTAATTTCTTAAAAGTATCTTCGTATTCTAGAGTCAAATCTTCTTTAATTGTAAAAGGTAAACTGAAGGTCAGTTCATCAGTCAATGCTCTAGCGATAACTTGTGGTTCATACCCTCTTCTTTCAATTATAAGATTTAAACGAGTGACGTCCGGTACAATCTCGCCGGTGACCTTCCCTTTATCTGAGGTAGCAACGATATTTGCATTAAGAGTAGATTCATTAAATGAAAAAGGTAATTGAATCCCAGCTAGTCTATTAAATAATTCAGGAGAAAAATCTTTTAGAGAACCTTCAATATTCCAAGAGTCCGCATCCTCTTCTTGATTTATTTTCCCAGAGATTTTCATCTCGCCACCAATTGAAAGTGAAGAGGTCAAACTAAACTCAGTCTTTTTATTAATAGAAGTTAAAGATAATTCCTTCATTTCCAAATTTACATCAACCAATCTCGTTAAGGTGCGACTTTCGTCAATTTTCTTTTGAATGACATTAACTTGAGAGAATTTTCCCTGAATAAGTGCGAAATAAATATTTTCTTTTTCCTTAATATCTTTCATACGATTAATTTCTGAGGCTAGCTCATTTGAAAGAAAAACATTCAATTGATCTGCACTCACTTCAACTCTACTCGATCTCGTATTGAATATATCCTGAAAATTCATTCGAATTTTTAGACTTGAAGTTTTAAGAAGCTCCTCATTATTCTTTGGGTGAAATACCTTGAGATCTTTAAGAATCATCTCACCTTTCTGTAAATATAATTCAACTTCTCTTACTGAATAGGCGAATCCTCCATTCTCAACACCACGATGATTAAGCCATTTCTCAACAATCATAGGAGAAGAAATTTTTAAAACTCCTCCCACTGCGATAACGAATAAAAAGAGAAAGAGATAAAGCTTCCACTTTATTCCACCCTTCTTTACCTTCCTCTGGCCTCCACCTATATATAGATCTCTCATATTCTCTCCATGAAAATGTATGATTGTTTTTTATGACACAATAATCCAAAACAAGGCTAAGGTCTAATAACCGAATTTGTAGGACATGAAATGTCTAACTCTCTTTGTAACCTACCGTCATGGAGGACATCTATGAAGCGATCACTCGATCTGAATCTGACTGGTAAATTTTGGCAAGGAGATAACAATGAATGGACTGCTAGAATAGAGAGTCTAGATCTTGAAGCGAAAGCTCCCACCCCTTACCGATGTTTATTGAACTTAATTGACTTAATTGAATCAGAAGAAAAGAGTGAAGAGTTTCGCTACAGCATTAGTGTGGTCGACAGTGGAGTTTTTCATCTCACTTTAAGAAGCCAGTGACTATGAAGACTTAAAGAACTTCTTTATCCTATCAATCAGCCCTGGTTTTTCTTTCTTAACTTCTGGAACCACTGGAGGAGCTTGATGCTCTCTAGGTTCTCTCTTTTTTGAAGCAACAGGGCCTTGTTCATTTCTCGGTCGATGTTTTCTTTTATCGTTATGAGGTCTTGGTTTTCTTTCATTTTGTCGTGGCTTAGGAGGCGCAGGCACTCCACGAAGTTTAGCAATGGCCTCAATGGCCTTATCGTCTTTTCCAGGAATGGCAAAAGTTGAGGCATGACCTGTTAACCCCCGTCTACCGGTACGGCCAATTCTATGAATATAGTCAGCAGCTTCCATAGGAACATCATAGTTAATGACATGGGCCACATCATCAACATCAATACCTCTTCCCATCACGTCTGTTGCGACAATAATTCTATATTTTCCGGATTTAAATTCCGCAACGGCGAGTTCTCTGTGCTCTTGCTGAAGATCAGAGTGAATGTAAGTCACGTCCTCAATTCCCCGATGATGAAGATTTCGGGTGAGCTGGAATGTTTTTTCTTTGGAATTAACAAAGATAAAAAAGGTTCCTTGTTCTTCTTTAAGAATATCCACTAGCAGTGAAAGTTTTTTCTCCTCAGGTATCCAATAGAGCATTTGCTCAATCTTGGGTGTTGATTCTTGAGTTTTAGCAATGACGACTTGCTCAGGATTATTCATGGCCTTCCGAGCAAGCTTTTCTACTTGCGGAGCAAAAGTCGCAGAGAGCATTAGGGTCTGACGAGTTTTAGGAATCTGTTCAGTGATAATATCAATCTGCTTTGCAAAACCCATCTCTAGCATACGATCGGCTTCATCAAAAACCAGACACTCAATAAAATCGAGCCACAAATGTCCTCTCTCCAAATGATCACAAAGTCTTCCTGGAGTTCCCACGATAATATGAGGGCTCAGAGCGAGTGCCGCTTTTTCTGCATTGATATCAGCACCACCAATACAAACTGCAGTGGATAAACCAAAAGGTTCTCCAAATTTCTTAAATATTTCTCCCGTTTGCTGGGCAATTTCCCTTGTTGGGGCAAGGGCCAGAATAAAAGTACCATTCTTATTTTTAAACTTCTCAACAATAGGAATAACAAAACTTGCCGTTTTACCACTACCCGTTTGAGAGGATACTAAGACATCTCTACCCTCTAAAGCGAAGGGTATTGTCTGCGCTTGAACGTTTGAGGGTTTGGCATAGCCAATGTCCTCGATCAGTTTGAGCATTTCGGGTGATAGGTTAATGTCGGACCAAGAGATTTCTTCAGTTTTGTTCATACCATCCAGTTTAACATTATATTTAAGATGTTGCGAGAAATCATCTGCATCGAATCTTGTTAATTCTTATACACAATCCACTCGTCATGACATGACACTGGACGTTTAGGTAGATATGTCACTATGAAAGATCGTCACCACTTTATCCTCCCTGAACAACCATTTCTTAATCTCGATGAGTATCATCGCGAAAATGGAGATGCTCTCAGTAAGGCAAGAAGCCTTTCTCCCACAAAGATTATTGATGAACTCAAAATGGCTCAACTGAGAGGAAGAGGAGGGGCCGGTTTCCCTACTGGTCTTAAATGGCAAACCCTCTTCGATGAACCTTGTAAAACAAAGTACGTGGTGGTTAATGCAGCAGAAGGAGATCCAGGGACCTTCAAAGATCGAATGGTCATGAGAAAGAATCCTTTTGCAATGATTGAAGGCACTCTCATCGCTGCCCATGTTCTTAGTGTAAAAGAAATTTATATTTGTATTAAAGGAAGCTTTCATTCTGAAATAGAACGCATAAACGCTGCTATTGAGGACTTTCAAAAGAAGGGATTACTCGAAGGGATCAGTATCAATGTCGTTGCAGGCCCTGAGGATTATCTCTACGGAGAAGAGAAGGCCATGCTTAATGTCATAGAAGGGATTGGCCCTCTTCCCAGAGAGGCCCACTACCCTCCCTATGTCCTAGGTCTATTTAGTACGCCCTTAAGTCCTAACCCTGCACTTGTAAACAATGTTGAAACCTACGCGCGTGTTCCACAGATTATCATGAAGGGAGCAGAAAGTTTTCTGGCCATTGGAACAGAAGAAACAAAAGGCCCATTCATCTGCACAGTGAGTGGAGATGTCCAGCATGAAGGAATCTTCGAAGTGGTTCCAGGTATTACTCTGCGGAAACTTTTAAATGAGTATGCACAGGGTCCTAGACCTGGCCGTGAATTCAAAGTGGTTTTAAATGGGGTATCAAGTGCAGTGCTTACTCAAGAACATTTAGATGTACCTCTTGATTATAATGAAATGGCAAAAGTCGGGAGCTGGCTCGGCTCATGTAGTTTCATTGTCTATGATGACACTCGAAGTGCCGTGAGAATAGCTCAAGAAGTCGCCCTCTTTCTTTATGATGAATCCGTGCCCACCTTGTAAAGGGGGTCTAAGAGTTGCCTTTAATCACATCAACTCCCTGTTTACTAATGGACAAGACCCTTCAGTCTTACAACGAATTTTAAATGGAGCTAAGTCAGCTCCTAGAGAAAATCGCTGTTACTTACCTGTTCAAGGAAGCATTATTATTCCTTCTATCATGAATGCTTTTGAGAGTGAATTTCAAGATATACTAGGGAGTAAGACATCAGTTCCAGAAAAAGTTATTCTACCGAAGATAAGCGATTATAGAGAAAGAAGTGCTCAATTTATTCTAAAAGAAAGAATATCTCAAGATGAGACCGATCAATCAATCTGGTCAGATGATGATCAGGTGATTGATCGACAGAATTATACTCGTTAACAAACGTTTATAAAGGCCTTACGCAAGTGATGGTATTAAGTGAAAGACCTAGAGGTGCGATAATATTTCGACCGTTCTCTCTGACAATACTTTCAGATGCATCCTCATATCCACCACCATCGATAATTCGGTAGTCGGAATAAGAATAACTTAGAAGCTGGCAGATATGGTCATCAATATCAGACTTTGCGGATACATTGTACCCCACTCGTCCTACCCTAACTCTAAGATTATCTAAATGAATATAATCCATGCCATTATAAGAATTTGTGGAGTAGTCAAAATAGACCAATCCTTCTTTGGGAGTTCCATTAACATCAACTGTAATGCGAACAGAAGCGGCATGAACAGAAATAGAAGAAAACAGCATTAATATTGAAAGAATTTTTATCACGCTAATCTCCTTGGCTAAACACACCCTAAATCAAATTTCTATTCAATCGGTAAAGAATGTAACTTTTATAGGTGTTAAACTTGAGAATTCATGAAAAAGTAGTATCTCGTCTTTATGAAGGTTAGAGTTAATGCAAAAAAATAATAATTCAGATCCCCTACATGGAATGACTCTAGAGTCCATCCTTGAAAAGCTTGTTGACTTCTACGGGTGGGAACAGCTTGGTTATATGATTAAAATTAATTGTTTTACCAGTAATCCAAGTATCAAATCTTCTCTAAAATTCTTAAGACGCACTCCTTGGGCCCGAAAAAAAGTAGAAGATCTTTATCTCTATATGCTCTCTAAACTCTAAAAATTAAAAAGATTATACTCCCGTTCATGACCGCCATTGTTGCCCATCATCACTGGGAGCGCGCTCCTTGAATTATGAAATTCTAAACATTAAATTCCTCTTAAGCCTAAGGAGGAAAGGGTCATGGAAGACTTATTTTCTGAAAAGTATGAAGCTGAGTTCGGTGAAAAAATTGGTATCGAAATAGAGTACCAACTATTAGATGAGGCAACTCTAGATTTAACTGATCAAGTTGACTTGCTTCTGAGTGAGATTGGAGAAGACGAAAGCGTTGGACCCGAAGTCTTTCAGAGCTGCATTGAAATAAAAACTCCTCCCGTATTTAATACTGGAGAAGCTTACAGATATTTTCACGAAAAGCTACAAACAATAAATTATCACGCTGGTGCTTTAGGGATTAGGCTTTGCTCTCTGGGAGTCCATCCTTTTAACCAGAAAATAAGTAAAACCACAAATAGAGAAAGATATCTGGCCCTAGAAAAAGAATACCCTTACATAACTCATAATCAGCTTAACTTTGCGACTCATGTTCACATCAGCATGGACTCTCTTGAACAAACTTTATCAGTCATGAACGGGATGAGACCTTTGATTCCTTTATTCATGGCAGTTTCTGCGAGTTGTCCTTTTTGGAAGGGAGAAGAGACAGGTTTTGCTTCTTTTAGACAATATCTACTAAAACATAACTTTAACGGAGGCATTCCTCCTCACCTAGAAACTCCTGAGCAATTTAGAAATTACTGTAGAGCAGCTCTAAATGCGAAGGCCATCCATTCTCTAAAAGATATTCATTGGGATATTAAACCACGGCCAGACTTAGGAACACTTGAAGTGAGAATGATGGATGCGCTTCCTTCATTAGAAGAGGCCATGGCCATTTCAGCATTGGCCCACTGTACGGTCAGGGCACTCAAAAGAATCTCACTTGAAAAGCTTATCCCAGACGTTTTTTGGTCATTTCTTCCTCGCTGGGCAGAAGAAGTAAATTATTTTCAAGCAATCCACTTTGGAATCGATGCTTCTTTTATCATTAGCCAAGAAGGAAAAACACTTCCACTAAGAGAGATGGTCAATACTTTGGTTTCGGCAATCAAACCTTTCGCTTTAGAAGTGAATGAACTCGAAGATATAAATAATTTAGAGAGAATGCTCGAAGAAGGACTACCTTATCAAAAACTCACAAAACTCTACTTTGAAACAGGTTCACTCAAAGAAGTTGTTAACTCTACGACTGTAGATTCGCAGGAGTTTTTTAGTGATATCCCATTAGTTGGCCTTTCTCTTCTTCCTTCTCGCGACCAAGATTTGACTTTCAGGCCTAATCGTCCCTAAACCAAGTCGTTAAAGAAAATCGAGGAGTCTCCACTGGCCTAACTTCATGGTAAATATGCCCAGAAAAAAAGGTGACTAAAGTTCCTCTCTTAGGATTAACAATTTTGTCGACAACATCCTTAGTGCCCTTTTTATAAATAATCAACTCCCCTCCTACGGGACAATCATTTAAATAAAGAATGCAGGTCACTTGTCGGCGAGAACTATTGTTGAACTGATCAAGGTGCGTTTTATAGAAGTCATTTTTTGTATAATAGGCCACTTGCGATTCGAAGTGTTTTAAGGAGAGGAAGAAATACTGATTTAATGAGATCATCATTTGTTGAAGGAGAAGATTAAACTCTTTAAGGCCTTCAAAATCGTCTGATTCCTCGATCCAGCAAATGTTACTTTTTCTAATGGCCCAATCTCTTACCTTAGTCGAGTTTCTACCAATAGCTGCTTCATTAAACATCTTTGCTTGCTCTCTCTTTGAATACTCCTTGTAAATATTTTGGCAAATTTGATCACTAATAAAATTCTCCTGAGCATACCAACTACCTAGTTCTAGGCAGGAGTTCATGCTTCTGAGATTCTCATTAAGAGTATTCAAGTTTTAAAGCTCATACCCAATTATTGGGTACCGGAAAATGTTTAAGAACTGGAGGAGATTAATTTTAAAAAAATTTCTTAGCAAGATTTTTTTAGGGGGGGAAGATAAAAAAAATCTAAGGCTTAACAAGAGCTCGAAATTTCCCCATGATAAGTTATTAAAACTCAAATCATGGGGAAAATAATATTAATGACAAAGAGAGCTATTCTCACTTACTCCATTGTCTTGAATCGTCATTTTGAACTTACAAAGATCATAGCCATTTTCTTCTAACACAACTTTCGCTCGTTCTAGAACTTCAGGACTAAGAGTTTGAGTTCGGCTAAGTATCCATCCATACTCAGTGGTAGGATCCCCAACCACGGCATAAGAGTAGTCATCTGCTAAATCCAGAATCCAGTAATTTCCACCTAGTGAAAAGACCCAATCAAAAATTTTAACAAAAGTTACTTTGAGCTTAGCATTAGAATCTTTATCAACAACCTTTGCCCGTGCATTCGCAATTTTTGTTTTACCGTTTTTGGTTTCACAAGAATTAACAACTTTAACAAGACCGGTTTTTGTTAAAGAGTACTGTGCCTTTACATTTTTCACACAGGCCTTCTGAAAACTCTGAGGGATTGTCGCGATCTCATACCAATCACCTAGATATCGATTAAGGTCAACGAAAGGAACAGTCTGAACTCGGCTTCCACTTGTCGCTAAAGAACTTAAAGAGAAGATCAAAGAGCAAATAAATATCATTTTTTTCATGGAGCATCCTTTGTGAATAAAAACCTCTCGATGGTTATAACAGAAAAAGATTAATGCTGTATAGAAAATCCTGTACAAAGCGTGATGTACAACCATGCTTGTTATTTCATATAGTTACGAAAGGCAAAACTTTGAAAACAAGTGTCACTAATATAGACACCCTTTCACTTTTTTACATCAAGCCATGGCTCTTACCACTAATATGAGACACTCCATGGATGAAAATTCATCCTTTAATTCTCTCATTAACTCTGTTTTCTACTGCACTAACCTCCTATGCCAATAACTCCTTTGAGATGGACTTTTATAAAAAGGATGCCCGACCTTATACCCATGAACTTCCCCTAAAAATTGTCCTTTTTGATGAAGGACCATGGACCCACGGAGAATTGAAATCAAATATAGAAGAAGCTGCACGGATTTATGGCCAATGTGGTGTGAAGCTTAAAGTAAAGAAAATTGAAAATGATAAAGGAAATGGAAGTCTTTATTTTGATCTTGAAGGCTACACTGACCCTAATGAAAAACGTGAAGAAGCAAGTGCTCTTGATTATGGAAAGAAATATTCTTCTTCCAATGAGGTGACTGTATTTTTGATGGATAGTTTCGACTCGTTTTACAATAACATTCGGGCCACAGCAGTCCCTATAGAACGAGTCAAGTACCCAGGACAAGAAGATGCTCTTAATAGCGTCTGGATCAGTTACCAAAGCCAAGTTGTTCGAAGTTGGAGTCGTATCGAGGGAGGATTCCCTTCAGGTTACAATGATCTAGCACATGAGTTAGGTCATATCCTCTTAGATACTAGTCATGTGGAGGGAAACCACATCCACAATCTCATGCATGAAAGTTATAGTAACCTCAACGGGCATTTAACCCTTGAGCAGTGTCAGGAGATCAGATCTTCAGACTTACTCACAAAGCTTCCCACCTCACCTGATTTAGTTTGTCCTGAAATAACTTCTCCACTTCGAGGTGCTATCAATTTTATCGATCCCTCGGATACTAACTGCGAAGTCATTGCTGAGGTCGTAACGACTCTTGATAATATGAGAAATAATGTAAGTGATCTCACGTATCTAGGTGGCATTGATTTTATCATGGAGAAAAGATCTGACCTGATTCAGTATTCAGATAAAAACTATTTTGAATCAAGTAGTGAAATAACTTTCGATGAAAGTGGCACTGACCTTCTTAGAAAAGATCAATCCGATATTTTATGGATGCATGAATTAGGACATGCCATTTTTAATGCAAAACTTGAAGAAGACTGGTCTTGGTATAGAGGAAGACTTAATATTATGAAAGAATGGGGTCGTCTTGTTAGAGAAAGTTTTGGCCCTGATGTAGATGAAAGACAAAACACTGAAAGAGTTAATGAACAAATTAATCTTCTCGTAAATTATCCTAACAACTTTGAGTTAGAAGATATTCTTGCCCCTTATCACGAACTTTTTGCTGATGCACTCGTTGTTATCTATACTCGTGATCCAGAGATTATAAAAAAAGGTCTCGCCCATCCTACTCGCCCTGATCAGAATATGGATCAAGAAAGAGACTTTTCGCTGAATCATTCATATGAACAATGGCATGAAAGCGAAGCTCACGCTCTTCTTAGTCCTGTACGTTCTCACATATGGAAATTGATCTCAAAGATAAATCCTGAACAAAGAACAAACCAAGAAATCGTAAGAACTCTCTATATAGCTTTGAGAGATGAGATCCTTGAAAGAAGTGAAAACAGAGAACTTTGGAATCTGACTGTACCTGAAATTAATAAACGATTAATTAGAAAACTGAACTGGTTATAAGAAGGGGCCATCAAGGCCCCTTATGTTTTAGAGCAATATTTTTTTGAGGAAACTAAGCCCCCCTATATTTTTGCTCTCAATACCTAATTCACTAAGCTTATTTAAGGCTTTCTGCGCCCTAACTCCTGTATGACAATAAACAACTATTGGCCTATTTGAATTTTTCAACTCAGAGATAAGCTCGTGATTCTCATTTATATCTTCCAGAGGAAGAGAGATAGATCCTCTAATATGAGACTTGCTGAATTCTTCCTTAGATCTAACATCCAGAACAAGAACTTCTCCTCCTAAAATTTGCTCTTTCAGTTTTTCATCATTTAGAGTTTTCATATCAGCAGTACTAATGCCCCATGAAGTTCCATTAATATCAGTTAACTTAACAGAGTATTCCCTTAGATTTGTATCGATAGGAATTGTGATATGAGCTTTAGCACCCAAAGGAGCAAGCATTGAGAACTTATGTTTCTTAACTTTTGCAATATATGAGTTATTAATTGAAATCTCAGAATTCTCCCAGTCATCAGATGAGACTTCATAAACAAGCTCAGATGTATTCAAGTCAAAAACCTCAAGACGATAGATAAAAGATCCATAAACATCTGCTCCCTCTGTTCTCATTATGGTAAAACCGATAGCTTTATCTTTGACATGAAGATTAGTAAGTTCTAATTCCGGTCGAACAGACTTATTGTGAAGTTTTCCCCATACTCCACCGTGGAACACTTGATTCGTATAGAGAGTGAGACCAAAAAGTAAGAGAGAAGCGACAACGAAATAGTTAGGTTTAAGAAAACGATTAAACTTACTCAGTTTTTCATCTATTCCGAAACGTTGATCAAGAGAAAACCCTCCTGGTCCCATAAAGAGCATGGTGAGACCACCTGCCATTCCTAAAATACCTGCCTGCCATTCATCTAAACAAGTTGTACCTAGCCAACCGGCACCAAGCAGAATTCCGCAAGCGAGACCTACTACAACTAAACTAGAAATTCGTGTGAAGAGTCCTAGAATTAAAAAGAGACCTACAATTCCTTCAACGATGGTGAAGAGAGTGAGTTTCCACCAAAGAAGATCAGGATGAAGAAGGAAAAACTCGATAATATCTTTAATAAACAGAGCATTTGGATAGAAGTGATTAAATTTCTCCCCTACATATCCAAGAGCTTCTGGATCGAGTTTATTTTCTAAAACCAACCTCCTCCATAAAGCAGAGAAGTAAGTCCATCCAACCACAAGCCTTAACGCTAATGAATAATTCATATTTGACCTCCAATCTATTCAAGGCTATACTTGAATAGATTTCAAATCAATAATTAAAAGGAATTATTTTGAATATAATGAACAATTCTCTAAGAGATCAGTACTTTACCGAGAAGGCCCAGCTATTTAAGTATTTAAGCTCTCCTGTAAAATTAAAGTTATTACAATTTATTTCCTTCGCACCAAGAACAGTTGAAGAATGTGCAAAAAAAATTGAACAATCAGTTCAAAACACTTCCTTACACCTCATTAGTCTTGAGAAGGCAGGAATTTTAGATAAATGGAAGGTTAAGAACTATCATTACTACTCTTTAGAAAATGAAGAATTGGCTAAGCTCATCAATCAGGCCCTAGAACTTGGAGGGCAATCACTGATTGAGGATGAGTATATTTATAAAAAAGATATGGAAAGCATTGCTCAAGAGATACGAGACAAAAAAATAATACTAATTGACCTTAGATCATTTGAAGAGCGATCTCATCTTAGTTTGTCGGCCTCTATAATCTTTCAAGACAAAATTGAAAACTTGTTAACCTTTATAGAGACACTTCCGAGTTCAAGAAAACATATCCTACTCTGTAAAGGAAAGCTCTGTGAGAGGCTTTATTCAGCAATAAAAGTCATTGGGAACAGTAGTAAAGTAAAAGTTCTGCCTTACTCAGCTTATGAGCTTAAAACTCTCGCAAAACTTCTTTCTGAATGAATTTAAGGATAGTTCACAACAGGATTGATCCCTGGAATTGGAATATTCTCATCATCTCCTGGAACCTGAGGAAAACTTCCATCTGTCCAGGCCTTCTTGGCCTCTTCAATTTTATCCTTACTGCTTGAGACAAAGTTCCAAAAAATATGGCGAGGTTCAGGAAATGGCTCTCCACCAATTAGAGCAAATATCGATCCTTTCGAATAACTCACTTCGATGTCATTTTCTTTTTCAAAAACTACCATCTCATGTTCGTTTAATATTTCATTACCGACTACCAAGTTACCTTTCACTACATAAAGGGCGTACTCATGATCCGGCATATGATTAAAGTTAAATGTCCCCTCTTCTTGAGCAGTCATTACCATGAATATCATAGGACTATGAGTGAGAAGCTTTGACGTTTCACCAAAGGCACTTCCGGCCACAATTTTTATCGAAAGTGACTCTTGTTCAATAACAGGTATATCAGTCTGTTCATAATGAAAGAAGCTAGGCTCACAATCTTCCTTCTCAATAGGTAGGCCCACCCAGAATTGAAGTCCGTGTATTGTACGATCACTATCTCTCACATTTTGAGGCTCTCGCTCTGAGTGAGAAATTCCTTTTCCGGCTGTCATCCAATTCACCTCTCCAGGAAGTATGAGCTGCTCAACTCCAAGTGAATCTCGATGCATTAACTGCCCTTCAAACAAATAGGTCAACGTAGAAAGACCGATATGTGGATGAGGCTTCACATCCATATGATCATCAGGAGCTTTCATAAATGCAGGGCCCATTTGATCTAAGAAAATGAAAGGACCTACCATTCTCTTTTTGGACCATGGAAGAATTCGTCGTACTGGAATTCCAATATTGGCCTCACGAGGTTTAATGATGAATTGAATTTTATTTTTCATAGTTCCTTTAACTAGAAGTGCAGTCTTTCAATCAAATTGTTCACTTCTTCTTCCTCTTGGATACCGAAATGAAAGTGACGACTGGAATTTGAAGCTTCCTAAACTTAGAAGACCCAAAGAGGATCTTTTTCACTTTGTTAAATAGAGTTAAAAAAACTAATCATTTAACTCTGCAATATCATCAGGAATCTCCATCTCTTGGGTGAGTCCCACAAAAGACCACCCAATATTTCCCTTCGGAACTTTTCCAATGAGATGTCCGGGAATAGTTACTATCAGTCTTACAATCTGCCCTACCACTTCACGTAGGTCACATTGAGATAAAGCAAACCAAAACATCATCCAGTGAACATATAAATGAAGAGTCGGTGACTGTTGAGAAATAATATGCGCTCGTCCTAAGTGGTGAATACAAGCTTTATAATCTCTAGAAGACCATGAATTCTTATAATCATGAATTTCTTGAATAAATTTCTTTTTTAGTTTCAGGTTCATTTTTTCATCCACAAAGGTTTTGTCTTCGTTATCTTTTTTAAAATAGGACAATCTTTATCATGAGCTCCAGGTAATACCCCTGTACTCATCAAGAACTCATTCACAATTTCTCCACCAGTGAACTTAAATGTTTTTTTGAAAAGCTTCACCCACTCCTCTTTAGTAAGAGGATGATGAGATTCAATCCAATTCTTAAAAGAGCCATAGTCTTTTTGAAGTTGGATTACCGTTTTTGCATTTTCAATGGCAGCATTAATTTTGAGACGATTACGTATAATTCCCGCATCGTTCATTAAACGCTCACGGTCTTTCTCAGAATAAGAAGCAATCTTCTTAATTTTGAAACCGTGATAGGCCTTTCTAAAATTGTCCTGCTTCTTTAAAATAGTTTCCCAGCTGAGACCTGCTTGGTTAATTTCAAGAATTAGTCTCCCAAAAAGCTCATTATCATCATCAATGGGAAAGCCATACTGATGATCATGATAATCTTGATGAAATGGTCGACTTGTTGCTGATAAATTCTTTATGGCTTTACAGTAGGACATTGAGGCCTCAACTAATCATAGTGTTACAAATATTATCTATGAGATATAAGGTTTAAGTCCATAAAAATTACAGCTCTCATTCTTTCATTCAAGATTCTATGGTTAACTAGGCCCTATGAAAGTGATCTTACTCATTTCATTCATCTTCTCCCTAGCTTTAGAAGCCTCACCACGTAGGCGTTTTCCTATTGGCCCTGATCTTTCTATAACTCCAGGAGACCTTTGCTCAACACCAACTGAATTTCGCTACCCTGAGAAAATTGCTTATTGCAAACGAGATGTAAATTCTTGGCAAAAAGAACTCATCTTTATTAATTACCGAAAAATTGGCTATAGCCTCAGCGGAGAGAGACAACAGTATAAAATTGATCATTTCATCCCACTTTGCTTAGGTGGAAGTAACGATCTCTCTAACTTATGGCCCCAGTACTATACTGTTTACGAAAAAACAGATTTGTTAGAATTTTATGCATGTATAGCCCTGGAAAAAGGCAAGATCTCTCAGAGCGAAGTCATTGATCTAGTCGTGGCTTCCAAGCTTGATCATTCAAAGATTAAACGCACTTTAAAGCAGTTAAAGCGTTTGGCACGTTAATAAAGAAAGATTAAGTTATGTCACAGCTATTTTCTCCGACAAGTCTAGTAGGAGAAGAATTATGCCCATAATTGATCAACAGATATGGAATCTAGAAGGTAACGAAAAGTCTGTTTTTAAGCACTTACAGAAAATCTTAAATGATCAATCAGAAGACACGCACCTTATCCACAATGCTCTTCTGGGCCATATTTCCACTGATCGACTCAAAAAAGAACTCATGCGTCCAGACTTTATTATCCTGAGCCCTAATCACGGCATATGCATAATAGAAGTAAAAGATTGGGTAGAATTCCAACTCGATAAAACACACGCATATCTTAAAAAGGATGTGGTGGAACTTAACCCACTCACTAAATGCCAAGACTACAGATATAAGCTTTTCAATATTCTCAAAAAAAAATATCCAGCTCTAAAACTTAAAGCTCATGATATTTCATGCCACGTGGTTTTCACTAATGTAGATTCAAAAAACAATATTAAAGACGTCAATGTACAAACTCACTATAAAGACTTTAAAAGAACAATCACTTTTGAGTCTCTCTTTACTCATGCACCACTTGATGAGAAAGACTTCAATCACATACGAACAACACTAAACCCCGTAAAGTATATCTCTGTCGTCAAAGAAAGAGATTACCAGGATAAACTCAATGAGCTTGATGAAAATCAAATCTCGATGGTGAATAAATCCCCTTATGGCCATTATGTTATCTCAGGGATACCTGGCAGTGGAAAGTCGATCATGCTTGCTTCCAGGGCGATCTTTTTAACTAAGGAAAACCCCGATTGGAAAATTTTAATACTCTGTGTGAATAGAAAGCTCATCGATAAGATTGAAAATGATGTTCGTTCAAGAATAAGTGATGAGACGGATATCGAAAATGTTTCATTTAAAACTTATAAAAAGTTTCTAATGGATGATTGCCTCAAATCAGGTCTCTCAAAATCCTTGGGCGGTAGCTATAAAGATGAGATGAATTACCTTAAGGAGAATGCTGTCCCAAGACCGCAATGGGATGCGATCCTCATTGATGAGTACCAAGATTTTAATGGCGAAGACTTTCGCATCATTCTTGATTCATGCACAAAGCATAACGTAAAGATCGGTCTTAGAACTAGAAGCACTGAAAACATTTTCATGGTGGGAGATAAGCTTCAGCAAATCTGGGGTGATGGAGAACACACCTGGAAAGAATGGGGTATTAACGTAGTAGGAGGAAACAGAAGTAAACCTCTTAAAGTGAGTTATCGCTGTACCTCTGAAATTACCCAAACATCTCTCGAACTTTTAAAAAGAGCAGGACTTACAAAAGAAGTTGAGAAGTATTACGAAGGAACTGATGATATTGAATATTTAAACAAAGTCCCTAGAAGTATAAGCCTTTTCGAAGGTTGGGATAATATCGCCTTACCAGAAGTTTCAAATCGAATCAGGAATCTAATTCTAGAGGGTATTCCAACACAAGATATTATGATCATCACACCCTACTCTAACCTCGCATCTCTGCAGAAGGCATTCAGCCTTAGCATGTATCGGGGAATAACTATTGAAACACCCGATAAAGTGAAAGGTCTCGAAGCACCCTATGTCGTGATCTACAATCTTTCTCGAATCGAAAATAGTAAGAACTCAGAAAAGAAGAATGCCAAGCTCGTATATATGTGCATGACAAGATCAAATCGATATCTACTGGTAAACTCTTT
>CAYWMU010000005.1:0-10117 GCA_964459395.1 uncultured Bacteriovorax sp. | reverse complement strand
TTAAAAATGAGATGAGTTTTGAGGTATTAAGAGAGATTGTTGATGAAAATGAAGTTTCTAGTGGAGAAAAGATCATTTAACTCACTCAGCACCTCGATCCTTATTGGGGAGGGGCAATTACTCCCTTTGGAGGCCGTTAAAGATAATTTCTATTGACGCAAGACACGGGCGTACTCAATATGAAATCATGCAAACAACAAAACAATTTATAAAAGTACGTTTCCCCGGTATCACCGAAGCACAAACGTTTCTCACTGAGAATAAACAATACAAATACGGTACACCAGTAGTTGCGATGTCACCAAGAGGCTTGGCCATTGGTTACATCAACTCTTTTCCTTACGAGGAAGAAGCGAGTTCTTCGCCCTTATTAAGTATTGTTAAAGAGGCCACTGAAGAAGATTTTATTCACTATAAGAATATTTATCAGGAACAGAGAAAAATAGAAGAGATTGCCAAATATCTCATTGCCCAACATGAACTCCCCATGGACCTTATTCATCTTGAACTTTCCTCTCAAGGCAAAAAAGTGACCTTCTTTTATACTGCTCCAGAAAAAGTCGACTTCAGACAACTTTTAACATCCCTCGTTTCCCGTTTAAGATTACAGATCGAATTAAGGCAAGTTTCAAAAAATAAGGCAAAGGAGCTCTCAGGAGTAACTGGTCCTTGTGGCCCTGACCTATGTCTTGAAATTAATTCTTTCAGGCCTAATGCTTCAGGCAGAAGCTGTAGCGAGTTTCACTGCTGCCTTAACAACAATGATCCCTTCTACAATGATAAATTAAATCGCTTACCTAAAAAAGGGAGCCTCATTTTGACTAAGACCAATGAAATGGGACGAGTTGAAAGTGTAAATCTTGTTAAAGATCAATTTGATCTCCTAACTCAAAGTGGAATGGTAAAAAGATTTGCTTCTATAATGTATCAAAAGACTCTTCCTCGAGGGACTACCTTTACTTATGACTCAGAAAATATAACTTACAGTACTTTTCAAGTTATTGGTGAAGAAGAGGCCCAGAAAGAGAAGGCGCGAATAAATGCTATTGAAGAAAAGAAAGTAAATGAGAGCAGTAAAAAATTTGCCGAAGAAACTTTCAATACACTATTTCCTTCTGAAAGCTAAAGGCTTGGGTTAACTGGCATCTCCCTTGTAGTTTTTCTTTGTGAAAACTACCATAGGAGAATCAGCAACCCAAAGATCCCCTTCTTTGGTGACCTTACTTTGACTTAAACCTTGGGCCCAGAGAAATCATAGACCTTTTCGGTACTTCTATCGATGTCGATACTGATGTTTTTTGATGGATATATCATTGGATGCTCTCACTCAATGTGTTATAAAGTCCTAACTAATATTACATGGAGGACTTTATGATTACAATTTATGGAAGCCCAAGATCGAGCGCTGGAAGATGTATCTGGACCCTAGAAGAGGCCGGAGTACCATATACGATTAAAGAAGTTGATATGAGAAACAAGGAACATAAGTCAGAAGAGTTCCTAAAAATAAATCCTATGGGAAAAATCCCAGCTATGGTTGATGGGGACATCACTCTTTTTGAATCAATGGCGATTAACTATTACATCGCAGATAATTATAAAAAAGAATTACTCGGAAATAATGCCTTAGAAAAAGGCCTTGCTATGCAGTGGAGTTTTTGGGCAACTTCTGAACTTCAGTCACCAGTGATTGAAGTTTTTGTTCAAAAAGTATTTGTCCCGGAAGATAAGCGTGACAATAACGTAATTGAGAAAAACCTAGGTAAGTTACCTGCTCTTCTTAGTGTGCTAGATAATGCCCTAGCTTCTAAAAAGTACGTTGCTGGAGACAATTTCACTATTGGTGATATTAATACGGCCAGTGTTGTAACGATCTGTTCAGCTATTGGAGTCGATCTTTCTTCTTACTCTCACATTGGTAATTGGATTTCAGCGATTAATGATCGAGAGGCTTTTCAAAAATATCAAGGCAATCGTAAGTAATTTAAGTTTCTTACCTAGGCGTAAGCCTAGGTAAGCTCATTTTGAGTAATAAATCGGTATAAATAAAGTCCCCGGGGAGTCGCCACTCTCCAGACCCGCTTCTTCTTAGTCACACCACTAAGTAGTTGCGAGAATTCATCTACAGAGATTTTTTCTCGACCAACTAACCATAACGCACTCATTAAATTCCTCACCATGTGTTTAAGAAACCCCTTCCCCTCAATACGAAGCTGGTAACACATTTTAAGATCCTGACTTATAGGAAAGAGTTCTGGATTCAACAAGACGCTATGGGGATCAACTTCAGTCAATTCACAACTCATTATTTCTCTGATCGTTGTCTTAACATTACTTCCCAATGAATAAAAATTTTTAAAGTCATGTGTACCCACGATCAATCGGGCCGCTTCCTGCATGGCCTTTATATTTAATTCATAAGGGTAGCTCGCAATATACTTATTCTCGATGCCCCTTGATTCCAGAGTATTGGAAAAGAGATAGCGATACTCTTTGGAACTACTAAATTGGGTCGGATTAAAAGGGCCAAGACATGGCCCTATTTTTAAACAGAAAATTTCTGGAGGTAGAGCTTGATTGAAAAGATCCAAGAATGAGGTGCAATCAATTTCTTCCTCTGAAGTGATCTTCACAATCTGCTCCAACGCATGAACTCCCGTGTCGGTACGAGAAGCACTCATGGTTGTTATTTTACCTAGGACTAATGTACTTAAAGCTACATTGATTTCGTTTTGGATGGTGGCAATATCTTTTTGCCACTGAAAACCACAGTAATTGGTACCATCATATTGAACAGTGGCCTTGTAATAATTCATTATTTTAAGTTAGGCCTCTCAAAGGGCTTTTGGCAACCCAAGAAAACTGTATTAACCTAGCAACATGATTCTTACCAACCCTCTTTTCTGGCAGGCCTTAAAGGATTCAGGTTCCGTCGATGAATCTCGCGGCATGAAGTTAATTGAGTTTAAAGCTTCTGATTCCTCCCTTATCACTTTCTCTAAGAATCACAGTTATGGAGAATATATCTTTGATTGGGCCTGGGCGGATGCTTATCAGCGTTCTGGTATTCCCTATTACCCCAAACTCACTTCCATGGTTCCCTTCACTCCTGCAACGACACCTCACTTTTGGGGACCCACGAGTGATTGGGATAAGCTTCTCAAACTTCATGATGAAATCCTCAATCACCATAGTTCCGCTCATTTTCTTTTCACGACCAAAGAAGAGCAGCGTTTTCTTGTTGAGAACAACTACATCCCAAGGCTTAGTTTCCAGTATCATTTTTTTAATGAGGGATACTCTAGCTTTGATGAGTTCTTAGGAAAACTTAAGAATAAGAAAGCTAAGAATATTCGTGAGGAGAGAAAGTTTAATTTAAAAATCCAGAGAATAACAGGAAGTGAACTCACCACCTCTCATGCTCATGAGATGTATGATTTTTATCTTATGACTTTAAAAGAGAAGAGGGCCATACCTTACCTAACAAGGGAGTTCTTTGAGAATATAGTTCGTCATCTTCCCCATAACATTCTGTATGTCCGGGCCCAAGACACGGCAGGAGCATTATTTTACTACGATGAGAACACTCTTTATGGCCGTTATTGGGGTGCTAAAGAATATATTCCCAATCTTCATTTTGAACTTTGTTATTATCAGGGAATTGAGTTTGCCATTGAGAAAAAGATTTCTGTCTTTGAAGCGGGAGCTCAGGGTGAGCATAAAATTGCTCGGGGATTTAGACCAACACTGATTACCAGTGCTCACAAGATCAATCACCCAGGGTTCTCAAGGGCGATCTCAGAGTATGTAAGAGATGAGAGTATTGAGGTTAAGACGATTACGGAAGAGCTGATGGAGCTTCTTCCGTATTCTAAAAATTGAAATGAACTTATGCTCACGTCCCCTCAAAAATAATTCTTTTCTCTATATTGATATTTTCTAGAAAAACTTCATCATGTGAAACAACTAGTAGTGCTCCTTGGTATGTAGCTAATAAGTTCTCAATAAACTCAATATTTACAATATCTAGATTGTTCGTTGGTTCATCTAAAATCAAAAGCTCTGGAGCAGGTTCTGACATTAAGGCCTTCGCAAGACAAAGTCTTAACTTCTCTCCTCCACTTAAAGTAGCTGCTATTTGAAAGACATCATCTCCTCGAAATAGAAATGTTGATAGAGAGTTTCTTAAATATGACTCACTTTGACTAGAAGCGGATTTGAGGTTATCCAGTACTGATATTGAGGGATCAATCATCTCATACTCTTGATCAATAAAAGCATTGGAAATATTACCAAGCTTTAACTCTCCTCTACACTTAATTTCTATTTTTTTTGTTAATAGCTTCAAGAAGGTGCTTTTGCCGCTCCCATTACTTCCCATAATGGCCACCCTATCTGGGCCTTTTAAAGAAAAACTAAGATCTTCTTTAAAGACATCCATCTCACCATAAGTGCAATTGAAATTGACTGCTTCAATGACCATTTTATTATGATGAAGTTTCACTTCAGGCAAATGAGTGTACATCACTTCATCTCTTTTAACTTTTAGATACCTCTCTTGAGCTTCACTAACAAATCTCTCTAAACTCTTAGCTGTGTCTTTTTGAATAGCTCCTAGCGTCTTTTGAGAATTTCGTTTTCTCGCACCTGCTAAAATCTTAGGTAGCCCACCTTTGGCACCTGCTTTCTTTCCTTCTTTCATTCTCTTTTCTTGTCTAGATAAAATTTCACGACTCTTAACCTGAAACTGATCTCTGTTTTTCTTAGCATCCAAAAGTTTCTTCTCTAAGTTATCTCTTTCTTGATCTCGCATAACTTGGTAATCACCATAGTTTCCACTGTACTGACTAATACCTTGAGATGTGAGTTCTAAGATGACATCAACAGAATGAAGGAGTTCTCTATCATGGGAAATAATAAGCATTCCTCCTTGAAAGTTTTCAATAAAGTTTATGAGCAATTTTCGGTTTTCCTGATCCAAATGATTCGTTGGTTCATCCAAGATAATGAACTCCACATTCCTTGCTACAACTTTAGCAAGACGCACACGACTCCATTCTCCTCCACTTAAAAACTCACAACTTTGTTCAAAAGGAATTTCTCCCAATAGGTTCAGGGCTTCTTTATGTTGAAAGATATCTGTATCAGATAAATACTCAAAGACACTCAAAGAAGGTTTAAGCTCACCCTGTTTAAATACTTCACAATAAAAATCAGAGACAATAGTTCCCGAGCTAGGATTAAGTTCGCCCATAATGAGTTTTACAATCGTGGACTTACCCACTCCGTTACTACCAACTAATCCATAGCGCAGTTTATTTAATTGAAAAGAAAGAGATTGAAGTAGAACCTTTCCATCATTCCAAGAAAGGCCGACATTTGAGAAGGCAATTCCCATAATACATTCCTTTGATCCCATCGGGACCGGCAACTAATAAGTTAATAAGGGTGCAATAATGGTTTATGCTCTCATAATACCCGGATTGGCTCCGGACTTTCAGTATACAACATTTCTAAGATGGTTCCTAATAAATTTAAATCCTAGTACTTCGACTAAGAGTTTTAACACTTTAACCAACCTTTATTAAATGATACCCTCATCCATCATGGAGGAATTATGTCAAAGAAAAACGCTCTCATTACTGGCGGTGCCAGAGGTATTGGTGCTGCAACGGCAAGAACTCTTGCGGCCGATGGACATAGAGTTTTTATCAATTATGTGAATAGTAAAGATATTGCTCAGAACTTAGCAGATGAAATCATTAAGGCCGGCGGAGAAGCGCATGCTATCCAAGCTGATGTTCGTGATGAATTACAAGTTAAAAACATGATCGATAAAATTGAAAAAGACTTTGGTGGCGTTGATATCTTAGTTTCAAATGCCAATATGAATTTCACACCAAAACCTTTTCTAGAACAAACATGGGAAGAATTCTCTCAAAAACTTAATGATGAAATGCATGCTTCATACGTGAGCGCACGATATGCCGCTCTTGGTATGAAAAATAAAAAATATGGCAGACTGGTTTTCATCTCAAGTACTCTCTCAGAAAGTCCTGCTCCTACATTTATTGCTCATGGAACTGCGAAAGGGGCCCTTGATAGTTTTAATAAATATCTTGCCCAAGAACTCGGTCCTTATGGAATAACCTCTAATGTCGTTGCTCCAGGTCTCGTACTAACAGATGCAACTAAAGAGTCTCCTGAAGAGTTTAAAGAATTTATTCGTCAAATGACTCCGACTCAAAGAATTGCAACACCTGAAGATGTGGCCAATGCTATATCGTTTCTTGTAAGTGAAAGAAGTTCACATATTACAGGCACGTATACACCAGTTAGTGGTGGTGCTTACCTACCGTGATTGTAGAATAATTAATTATTTTTTTTCGCATATCCGGAGTTTCATTAAGATCATATTTCTCTCCTGCTATGTTGAGTGCGATTAGTTTATTTTGTTTAAAAACAATACTCCAATTCTCACCCTCATAGCAGGTATCCCCAAGGTCCAATACATTTTTGAAGTACTCTTTTCTAAGAGTCTCATAAACTTTTTCTGGTCCAAGGGTTCTGATAAAATTAGTAAATTGCACCTCAAAATTAAGACCATCAAATTCAAGACCTAAAGATTTATTAAAGAGGTGACTTCTCATGGTCTTTGCATGGGCATTTGAGCGAAACAAATAAGATATCGAAACATCATCAATATCTTTAGTGACCTTAAAATAATCTTCTGCTCTTAGTTGTTCTTTATATTCTTCTAACCTCAGTCCATATTGAAAACGAGAAGCGCGACTAGCACGATTGTGGATGGGTTTTAGAGTTTTAATCATATGAAGTTCTAAAAGGTCCGTTGCAAGATCATGATAAGTTTTAATAAACTCCACTCTCTTAACTTTCTGTTTAAGAGTTAAATCTCTCTTCGTTCCATTGAAATTTTTAAAATGTTGCCTAATCCTGTTTTGGATATTCTTACTCTTACCGACGTACAAAAGATTATCATCTTCATCGTACATAAAATAAACCCCATGACTTTGAGGGAAATTGTAAAAACTTAAACCTTCAAGTTGAGCAGGGAGAAGCTGATCAATCTTTTCATCAGACTCTTTAGACATCTGAGCCTTAATTCGCTTTAGGAGATCAAGACAATCATATGTATCAGAAAGGGCCCGATGGGGTGAAGACTGAACAATATTGAAATGACGACAAAGATTTTTTAAGGAGTAAGATGGGAGATCTTTAAAAACCAATCTGCTCATCCTATAGGTACAGAAGACCTCTCGACGAAAGGAGAATCCAAGGTCATTAAATTCGCGTTGAATGAAGCGATAATCAAAAAAAGCGTTGTGAGCAACAAAAGTCCTCCCCTCAGTCATCGTCACAATTTTTTTTGCGACTTCATAAAACTTAGGTGCATCAGCAACCATTTCATTGGTGATCCCAGTAAGGTTTGTGATGAATAGACTTATACGCCTTTCGGGATTAATGAGTGTGCTCCACACCTCTTCTATCTCATTACCATCATAGTTAATGATGGCTATCTCGATAATCTTTTGACCTTCACGATTATTACCGGTGGTCTCGATATCGATCACTGAATATTTAGGAGTCATGGTTGAATTAAAAAAGATCTCTGTAGGTTTGGCCAAAGATTTCTTTAATAATGAAAGGGAATTTCTATAGACTGTGTGAGATTCTCAAGAATAAACACCTATAAATAGTCCGTAAGAACGTTCATTCTTATTTATCTGATAAATTAGCTCATGCTCAAAGGACTTAAAGCCTACTTCCCTTGCCCAGTTTTCAAGTGTCAGCCTTGAGAAGCCTTGGTGATGCACTCCCATTGCTAAATTATCCGGGTGAAAACTGCCGTCCTCTTCATCCAAATCAATGATGAAAATCTTTCCGTTAGGAGTTAAGAGTTTTTTAAAAGTGGTGAGCATCTTTTGTGGGTTCTTTAAGTGATGAAAGGCCATACCCGTCATGATGAGGTCAAAAGGACCATACTCACAAGGAAGCTCTGACTCTTCAAGGTTAATGACTAAGAGATTAACCTTCTCATGTGCTTTAAATCTTTCATTAAAGACTTTCTCCATTCCTTGGGATGTTTCAATTCCTAAAATCATTTTAGCATCATCAAGAAAGTGGCTGGCCAAGAGACCTGTGCCACAACCAAAGTCCATCATCTTCCCTACTGGGCCTGAGAGATGTTTTTTAATCGCTTCGGCGAAGGCATCATTGCGTTTAATTGTTTCTGGAGTATCCCAGCTAGCTGCTCGTTGGTCAAAGTGTGAATGATTGTTTTCCATGAAGACAAGCTTAGCGCGAAATATTTAAGATGAATATACCTAACACCTTCCAATCAATTTCTGATCTACGGAGTTCGCTCCGGCACCCTTGCATAATAAAAACAAGAGTCCAAAGAGCATTAAGAGATCATTTCGCGAGTCATGTGAAAAAGTTAATATCCCCTTCTCCATCAAAATGGAGATCTTAGTTGTAGCGAGTGCCGTCAGCATAATGATCATTTGTGGAATGGTTGCCAGTCTGGTTAAGAATCCTATCAAAATAAAGAATCCAAAAACTATTTCACATACACCAACAAAAGGGGCCAATATTTCAGGTTGAGGGATCCCAATTTTAGTGAATCGACCAACTCCCAGTTTGTCGCTATAAACAAACTTTTGAATCCCTTCCATGATGAATACATACCCAACAATGAAGCGAATAAGGATAGTAGCTTTGTCATCATCGGTTTTAAGGATTTTATTCAAGAGATTCATATCTGCTCCTTTAGTTTTTGCGAGCTTCGCTTAAAGTTTAGGAGATTTAAAACCAAAGTAAAGGTGAGATTCTGTCACTCGACCAGAATCTTCTAAATGAAATAGTAACTTTCAATAATCTCTTTACTTAATCCCTGATCCTGGAATTGTGATAAAAGAAAGAGTTCTTTAACTACTATGTGATTTATAAGCATCAAACCTACAACATGACCTTTTAAAATAATTTTCTTAAAAACGAGTGTTCCAATATCACTTGAACCTCTTTTAAGAAAAAAAGTCTCTAGTAAAGATTGATCATCATTGGTCACATCTTCAAAAGATAAGCCTAACTTTTTCAAAGTATAACCATAAGGACAGTGCAAACAACTAGACTTGCAACATGTACCTCTTTTGCGATGATACTGGCTTGTAAAAATGGTAAAGCCATCCTCACTCATATAAGAGAGTTCAGTATTAATCATATAAACCTTAACTGATGAATTACTTACGTCCTCTCTCTATATCGGCAAAAAACTGCTCAAAATCAACCTTGTTTGTGATAATTCGGTCTGGTTTAAGAATAGGAGAAACTATTTTTAGAAGATATCTATTAAGGATTCCTAGTGCGTTATTCTACCAATCATTACTTGCGTTGCTAGATCCCTCAAAAACTTGTTTGAGGGATCTACATTTGAGCTACTAAGCTTCTAGAAATAATAAACTATTTCGAAAATGAAGAAAGTATCACCAACACTCAAGTGAGGCAGTTAGAAAAGATTATGTAGAAAAAAATTCACTTAACAATAAAGTAAAACCTATCTCACACAAGTCATCATATCTAACGAGAAATGCTTTGAAACTTCTCGACGATCATAGTTAATCGGTACAATCACATTGCGTCCGCTTTCTCTTACAATATTGGCCTTGGCTTCCTCATAACCACCACCACCGATAATTCGATAATCTGTGGTTGAATAGCCTAGAAGCTGGCAAATATGATCATCTATATTTGAACGGGCCGCCACATTGTAACCTTCATTTCCTACTCTTATCCTGAGTCGCTCAAGATGAATGAACTCTTGCCCATTATAAGAATTAGTAGAGTAGTCAAAATAAACTCGCCCTTCTTTTAGAGTGCCATTAACATCAACTAGGATGCGAACATTTGCAGCATAGACACTAAGTGAAGAAAACAGCATTAAAGCAGTTAACATTTTAAACATAGTGATCTCCTCAGTTGAAATCACCGTAACACAAAATAGTGTTTCAATGGACTAGAATGTAACTTTTACAACCTGAGGATAATTACTCGGAAATAATGCCTTAGAAAAAGGCCTTGCTATGCAGTGGAGTTTTTG
>CAYWMU010000004.1:39559-45416 GCA_964459395.1 uncultured Bacteriovorax sp. | reverse complement strand
GTGGAGCTTGGGCCGGTGGAGCTTGGGCCGGTGGAGCTTGGGCCGGTGGAGCTTGGGCCGGTGGAGCTTGTGCCGGTGTCTTTGGTTTAAGCTTCGAAAAGAAATTTAGATTCATAATAGCCCTACTTTATCGTAGTACGTTTATATGGACTTTTACGTTTAGGTTCTTCAAGTTGTGCTTCAGGTACCTCTTTTAATTTATAGGTCTTTGATGGCTTAAATCCACCTTTAGATGGCTTAGAAGGTTCTGATTTTGATTTAATAGTTTTTTGTCTAGCTTCTGGTTCTGGTAATTGTGGAGCATTTGACTGAAAGCGCTTATAGTTACTTTTTAAAGGTGCAGCCATTTCTTTTTCAAAATCATCTAAAGGTATTGGGCGATGAGGTTCTGGGTATTTAAAGGTTCCAGGTGTCATCGGTACAGACCAGCTTTCTGGTCTTTCTAAACGTAAATCATCAACATGAGGTAATAATATATTATCAACATATTGAAGCATATATTGTACAAATTGTTGATGCCCTCTTTGTTGTCCGACTCCTTGGGCCAATCTATGTGCTAATTGTAGAACTTTAGTTTCCATTTCAATTACACCTTTTCGTTCTTGAGGGCTAAGTGTAAGAAAGTCTCGTTCTATTAAATTCATATGTGAATCAATTATTCCATTAACGGAATAAGGATTAATTTTATAGTCGCGAATTGCTATTAATGTTCGAGTTGATATATGACCAGATTGTAAAGTTTCATTAGCCGCTTTCAATAATAAAGCTGATCTACGTAATGCAATTATATCAACCATTGGAGCCCCATGGTCAAAAACTACAAAAAGCTCAGATCCTTGATCAGTTAATTGACTCGGGCTCCATGCTTTATATAATGTATCAACATTAGCAGTTTTAGCTATATCTAGCAGATTCTGAGTGACTTCTTGACTTAATTTGGCCAAAGATAGTCCTTCTTCTCTTGTTAACTCACTATTAATAAGTTCATTTGATTTTAGACCTGCGGCTCTTTTTATGTCTATTTCATCACGTATAGATAAATTCTGTTGACTAACAATAGGAAAAGGACCAAACGTTCTATCTAGCACTCTCTTAAATCTAAGAGATTTAGCATTAACAGGTTGATACATGTATGTAGCTATAGCAGTTGGAGTCTGCTCAGGTGTCAATCCATAAGATTCCATTATTGTTTGTATACGTTGAGCAGTATCTGCTGTTATTGAGTCTTTCTTTCTGAGATCAACATCTAATCCAGCAGGTTTTGTATCCCTAATAGTTTCTAAAGTAAATTCAGAAGGATCAAAACCTAATCTTCTATATAATTCAGTTGGAACATCTAATTGCTCAGTTTCGATATTATATGTAATGTCTCTAATTACGTCATCTACTTCAATACCTAGTTCCTCACCTATATCCATAAACATTTCTTGAGCGATTTTAATTTCATCAGCTGGATTATCAGCTATAGGGTACATTTCACGTTTAGCATTTGCTATAGCCTGTTCCATTTTAAGTACATATGAATCATAAGAATAAATGGTTCTATGTCCGTATCCAGTTCCAGCTAATTTATCATGTAAAGCCGACTCTAAGTTGCCAGCTTCCATTGCATGATGAGTTCCACGAAAATCAACTTTATCTTGGTCGATTAACTTTGAGGCATATACAAAAGACCTAAGAGCTTTATTTTGTTGAAGCTTTTTTATATCAGTTTCTTCTATGCCTAATTTTTTAGCGGCTGCCAATAGTACTCGATCTTTATATAATTTGGCCAATGTATCAATACGTACTGCTTCAGGATCTGGTGTCATACCTTCAATGCCTATAGGCATTAACTTTTCAGCTAACTCTGGATCAAACCCTAAATTAGCAGCTTGAACTTTTCTATAGGCCTCTATTAGTTCTTCTCCACCTGTAAATTGAATAGACTTCTCAGGACGCTTACCTGGAGGCGAGGGTATATTCGCTCGAGCTTCTGGGCCAATAGAATCTATAAGTTCTAGTTGCTTAAAGAATTCAGTTTGTTGATCTTCAGGTAAAAGACCATAAATATTCTGTAAAGCCGTTTTTGTAGTTTCACTACGTTCAATCGGAACCTTTAATAAATCTTCAGCTAAAATTCGTTGTTCTTCTGGCTTTAGTTTACTGAAATACTTTTCAACAAAAGGATAAATATAAACAGTATTTTCTGCCTGTGCAAATCGATTTTCAGCTAATTGTCGACTGGTTTTATTGTATATTGTAGATATATGTTCACCAGTACTTTCATCAATAGCTTGTTCAAATCTTGAATCTATATATTTAACAGCGGTTTCATAAGTTTCTGGACTTAATTGTCGCTGTAATTCTTTCTTTATATTCTCAACAGCTTTATCTCGATTATATTCCGTAAGGGCCGCTTGAGCTTTATACTCTTTGAGGGTAGGATATTTTTGTTGGGCTTCTTTTACTAATCTAGCATGCTCAAGTTTTTTAAGCTCAATATGCTTAGTTAATAAATTAACCATTTGTTGTATTTGTGTACGAGTTTCTACTTGGTCAGTTGGTACTGAGTGTAGAGCTAATTTAGAAATAACTAAAGCTTCTTCTGCATCAATTGAATTTACATCTATTTTCATTTGAGCAGTCATTACTTCATTAAAAATTTTAGCATTCCGCTCAAGAGTAACTTGCCATTGAGAAGCTAAAATCGGAGTCATAGGAAAAGTTAAGGGCGGAACTTCAGGTCTTTTTATAGCCCTTTGAGTTTCAAAATATTTATGTATTTTAGCCCTTGATTCCTTTATTATTTCAAGCTCATCATCTGTAAGATCAGGTTTTTTATACCCAATAGTACTATCCGACGGTAAGTGCATTAGCACTTTATGTATACGCTTTTTTAATTCGGGATCTGATACAAATTGTTCTCTATATGTTAGTAATGCTGTAATCTGTTCTACTGATGTATCAGCAGGATCAATAGATAAACTGCCTTCCCATTCATCGACTAATAAGCGTAATTCTGTTGGAAGAGCCTCTTTAAAGTCTTGTAAAGATACAAAATCGTCATCTCTGATACCTATTTTACCTAATTTATCAGGGTCATCTAAGTATCGACGTAATTCTAATATTTGACCTAAACGAACATCAGTATTAGCATCAGGACCAGGTAACTTTGTTGGATCATTAACAGTGCTATCTAAATAGGCTATTAAAGGCCTTTTAATATCTTCAATAGGAGCTTCAGCATCTACAATATCCCATGCAGCAACAGTTTCAATTAAAGTTCGCTCTTCAGGAGTTATGTCCCATGAAGCAATATTTCTTTGGTTGACAGGACCTAAACGTTTATTTTCTAGGTTTATAAGATTATAAGCAGCGGTCTTTATTTCTGGAGCAATTGAGGGATCTTGGCCAATTTCACGTAATCGATTAATATTAGTTGATTCAATAGATTGTTTGAATACAGGAGGAACAAATTCTCTTAGTTGAGTACTAAGAGTATATAAAGCTTCATCTATAACTTGGCGCTCATGTAATGGAGCTGTAGAAAGCTTATTCAATAGTATATTTTGTAACTCTGGTAATTCTAAATCTATATCAAAAGTCTTAGGGTCTAAACCTAATAAAGCAGATAATCGTAAAATATTAGTGTCTTCGGCTAAATCAACCAATCTTGCATTTTTATATCCAATACCCAATAGGGTATTTAACATCTGATTTGTTGAATATACTGTAGCAGTAGAACCTATTGTATGCGATCGCGGTGTACGCTTAAGGTGTTTTATTATCGGTTTAGGACGTGTTATAGTATATAATCCTATAGTCTGCCTTAAGATATCACTACCATGTGCTAAACGTTGATGCGGAATTAAAGGAGAGACTGTAGGTCGCTTACCTGTAGGCGTAGGCTTACTTATTTCAAAAGTTCCAGCTCCATGAATCTGATAAAAAGGAGTACCTAATTGTACTTCAGTTTTCGTTCTTGAAAGACCAATAGGTGTTCCATAAGTCGGTGCATTAGGTACTAAATCACCTAATACTTTTTCTTCGACCAATAAAGCTACATGCTCTCGAAAATTCTTCTCATTAAAATCTAATGCTGGGTCCCATCTATCTATTAATATCTTAACTTCTTCAGAAGCATATCCTACTATTTTTGAGTCTGGATCACCTAAAGTAGCCATATAAGCCTTAGCTTGAGCCCAGTACTCAGCATACTTATTTTCCATTAATTCAGCGACTATTTTAGAACGCTTAGGATCAAATCCAGCAGTTCGGCCTATATAACTTGGTAAAGTTAAATTTATGTAATGCCTAAATAATTCTTCTTGATGCTCTTCTGCTATTTCAGTAAGTTGTCCTTTTATAATAGCAGGATCGAATTTTTTAATATCTTTTATATCATATAAAATATCAAATACTTCTCCTGGAATATTTTGTTTTTCATATTGATGAACTAATAAAGCACGGTAGTCATCACTTAATTTACCGTCAGTGCCCCAAAATTTATGGCCGCCTTTTTGCATATCTAGCCAAATCTTATCAATTTTTTCATTTAAACTTTCAGCATACTGTTTAACTGCAGTTTCATAATTTGCATTATTAGGACCATATACTAAACTTTCATATTGTTCTCTAAACTGTTTAACTAGACCTACTGAATTCATTTGTAATTCAGGATCTTGATATTCAGGTATACCTGCTTCATAAAAATGCTTATATCTATCGTAGAACTCATCAAATCTTTTATCAAGCATTTCTGGTAAATAAGGCATTAAGCTGGCTCGTTGACGGGCCCATGCTACTTTACCTTCATATGAAAAGTCTGCCGAATGATTATCCAAGTAGGTAATTAACTCGAATATTCTACCACGTGTTTCAGCTTTGGTAGGATCCATTCGAGTTAATTCTACTAAATAATCATGAGCAATTTGATTCTCATATAAATGAGTTAAATGAAATTTACTAGCATCTGGATTTTTAAAAAAAGCTCTATAAACTGATCTAATACCAGCTTCAGATGCTGATTCTATAATACTCATACCTAGAAAATTCCAGAGAATCTGAGCACTTTTCCAAAATGCTACGTCAGTTGTACTATGATTTTGTTCAGCCTCTGCTATTTTTTGACTAAACCAAGGATCAGAAAAATAAGACTGACCTGCTGCAGATATACCAGTAATACCATAGCTTAAATCTGTCATTTCTGACAATGATTTTTGTATATATCTAGGTACTTTACCTCGAGCCTTTGGTAACCATTTCGCACCAGCTTCTAAACCGGCTTGACCAAATAAAGCAAAAGGTATGGCTCCAGCTGCTACTTCTGCAGGATTCGGTGGAAATACTTCAGATTGATTAATCGGTATTCCAGAAGAAAATATATCAGCCAACGTATCTGTAAAGGCTGAAAAGCCTACTGCAAAGGGTTTTTCTAAATCAGTTTTGCCTCGATCTAGAATCCCATCTGCATACATCACGGCTTGACTTTTAATGTATTCAGGATCTTCATATAATAATCTGTTTTTGTCATATATACCTGATTTTAAATTTTCTTCGGCCAATTGTTCTGCAAAGGCTTCCGAAGCTCCATAATGCTGCATTATATAATCAGGGTCTGTCATATTAGCTTTCATAACGTCTAGTTTAGCAGTGACAGCTGCCTCTGATGCTATTAATGCATATTGTCTAGCTTTAACTATATCTCCTTTATTAAGAGCCATTTTCATTTCATGATAAGCCTGATGAAACTCAGTATATGATAAAGCTTTTGGAGCTCTAGGAGGCGAAGTCGGTATTGTCATTACTTCCTCAGTAGGAAGTTCAACACCCTGTTTTTCTAATTTTGCAGCTTCTTCTACTGATTCAGGTATAG
>CAYWMU010000004.1:7472-39459 GCA_964459395.1 uncultured Bacteriovorax sp. | reverse complement strand
AGTTCAACACCCTGTTTTTCTAATTTTGCAGCTTCTTCTACTGATTCAGGTATAGGCTCCGGTGTAGGCTCTGGTGTAGGCTCTGGTGTAGGCTCTGGTGTAGGCTCTGGTGTAGGCTCCGGTGTAGAAGGCTCTTCAGCCATTAATTTAGCTTTTTCTTCTTCAGATAGTCCATCTATAAATTGTTCAAAATTTTCTTGGCTTTTTTGAACGGCCTCTACACCTTCAATATCCCAATCGCCTTTTGTTTCTTCTGGTAAAGGCTCTGGTGTTAAAGAAACAGTAGATTGCTCTTTTAATGCTCTAACAGTTGCAGGTAATTCAGGAGCAGCTGCATCTAATTCAGCTTTAGCGTCAGGATCTTCTTTATAATCATGATATTCTTCAAGAAGCCGACGAATTGTAGGATGGTCTATATCCGGATAAGGTTCCATTATTAATCCTTTTACTGCTGCGGTGATTGAAGCTGTCTATGTGTTTTTAAAGCCTCTTGAAACTCTTTAAACTTCAAAAATTCCATTACATCCTCGCTCCAGCTTTTATTATCTCCTTCGGGTTTAGAAGTAGATTCAGATTCAGGTTCAGGTTCAGAAGATGTTTGTATTCTAAATAATTTAGCTTTTAAATATGCAGCCTGATCTAAAATTTGTTGCCGTTTTTCATGCCTTACTAATAAAGGAAGCGAAGAATCAATTTTATATATTTCTTGATCAACGAGCTGATCAATTTGATTAGGATTAAGAGTACTAACCCATTCATAATATTGATCAGTATCAATATCTTTAAGCACAGGTATTAAAGTACCCCCATTGTTTGCATATTGAACTTCTAATGTAGATTCTATTTCAGACCAAAAAGTTGAGTTAGGATCAAATAAAATTTCTTGTTCTATTTCAGCTAATCGTTGTTTATAATCTACTTTAGCAGTAGGATCATGAAGAATAGCAGATAATTCATCTCTAACTCGTTTTTCAGCGATTAATAACGCAGTTCGAGTTTCTGGTTTTTGTATACTTCCAAGTAATGAATAACCCTCTGAAAATATAGCTTCCCATCGTTCTCGTAAATGTTTTATATCTTTCTCAAGATCAGAGTCTAAATTAAGAAGGTAATCTTTAGCCTGAGCCCCTACATCTGCACCATTCACTACAACTCGTGGGTCTCTTTGAGCTTCTAAGGCGATAAAATCTGACCAATACCGTGGATGAAGGTTTTGATTCCGTGCTCTTGCTAAAGCTATATGGCCTTCTAAAGTTGTTTCGTTTTCAGCACCTATCATATTAACGTATTGCTGTATATTATTACTAGCACTAATGCCATATATTGCTGATTGCTCAGCCATTAATTGTTTAACCTTTCCCATTTGACCTTGTTTTACAAGATCAGTTAAAGTAGGAATTAATTCAGTAAATGATTTTTGTTCTGCATAAGCTTGTATATTACCAACTATTGAAGTATGTCGTTTTAACGCAGCATCAATTTTATCTAAACGAGCATCAATGGCGGCATTAATTTTAATTTGAGCATCTTGCGGTAAACCTGCAATAAATTGACCGTATGTTAATATAGTTCCATCTTTCATTACAAATTCTTTTGAAAGAAGGTTTAAAGGATCATTGGCCATTAATATACTTCTAATATCATCATTAGACCCTAGAGCCTCAGGGTCTAATGATATATCAGAAATAGGAGTACCTGTTAATATACCAGTAACAACTTCTGTAAATGCAGTAGACATTGCCATAGGTATAGGTTCTCCAAAAGTACTACTACGCCATTGTGCAATATCAAAAACTTCCGTTACAAAAGCTGTTCCGTCTCCGAATAAAGGTACAGCTGCAGCTTTACGATTTTCATATTCAAAGGTTAATACATCTGCAGCGCGAGTCTTATTTTCTTCAATAGCTCTTCTAGCTAATTTTTCTTGAGCTCGCTGAGATAATGTTGATACTTCTGAAACGTAATATTGTTGAGCAGCTTCAGATAATCCTTCAGCGCCTCCTGCTAATATACTTTCAACTTCTTTTCTAGCTGTAGAGTATATATCGATAAAATCTTTACCTGTTTTAAACATAGGAGATGAATAAATATCTCCATATAAATATTCATATAATTCAGCTTGTTTTTCTGTTGCAGCTTCCTTTGCTGTAATTCTAGCATCTAAGTCCGCTTTCTTAAGTGCATGTTCTATAACAACATGACCAAAATCTTGAACATGCTCCCCAACCATTTTACCAATATCCGTTCCCTTGGCCAGAAAAGGAACTTGTGCAAACTGACCTACATTTGGCATACTTATTCTATGCCCAGAGTTTAAAAAAGCACGTTCGTTAGATAATAGACCTGATCTAGCTTCTAGTGTAATTGGCTGACTTATTTTTTGCTGGCCTTTGGCCAAATAATTTAAAGGAATATTCGCCATTAAAAGCCTCCTAACAAACTAGTGCCTGGAGAAGATATTGATTTAGCAAAGCCACTAGGGCCTCCTTGGCCGTAAAAGAAATTAGAAAAGGCCCCTCCAGTACCTGTACCCGAGCTTCCAGGAAATTTATAGCCTGCTGAATAAGATCCGAACTCAGATAAAGCAGGCGATTCAGGTACTTTATAATAACTATATGCTAAATAGCCTTGTGCGGCCTCTTTGATACCGCCTAAGATACCATTAAACATATAACGACTTGCATCATAGTTTAAGTTATCCATTTGTTGTAGGCCTTGTGACATAATCTCAACAGAACGCATATATGCAGAATTTTGAACATTAATTGTTTGCATCATTCCATCAGCTGCATACATTCCCATTTGAGCTGCGGTATTTATATCCATACCTATTGTAGCCATTCGGCCTTCAAATAAAATTCGACGAGCTTCAGCTTCACCTTCCCATCTACTTTTAGCTGCTGCATTTAATAGATTAGTTACTTCTGTATCTGCATTATGCTCAAGAATAAATTTAGTTAATTCTTCTTGAGTACGCATATCAGCTAATACAGTAGCAGGCGAGCCTTCATCTATTATAACTCCTGAAGCTGCATATTGAGCTATGGCAGAACCTTGTTGCTGCCGCGCTTCATTATGAACTAATAATTGGTCAAGCTCAAGGGCATCATAAACTTCAGCCGTTTTATACTCATAAACTTTAGCATTATACTCACTAACAGCTCTTATAAGATCAGCATTATAAGAACTAATTTTTTCAGTAGCGGCTTTATTAAACTGATTGGCCATAAGAGCCATTTGCATATTAAACATAGATGCAGCAGCAATTGCAGTAGCTTGCTGGCGTCCCCATTCAATTTGCATAGCAGCATTATAATTAGCAAATTGTCTAGCTCTATCAGCTTGAGCTCGTGCAGCTCTAGATGAAGATATGCCACCAAATATTGAAGATGCGGCACTAATTCCTGCGCCTATAGCTAATGCTGCTCCTGGTCCCATTATGATTCTACCTCAAGTTTATCTACCACACCTAAAACAGTTAATGGTAAAGGCTGAGTTTGTCGAATAAAATATTCTATTTCCCAATCATACCCTTCTGGAAAAGATAAGTTTTTAATTCCTGAAAATAAAGGTATAGCTTCACCAGTAGCATGTAATGGTGTTCTAAAAGGAACTGTTTCAACTACTTCATTACCGTCCTCATCAATAAGTCCTATTTGCATACCTAAAGACTTATCTAAAAATACTTGAATATCTGTTATTCGTCCTCTACGACCAATGGCAGTTCCACTTTCAAATTTTATATCGGGAACAAAAGGTCTTATTTCAGTAGTATATCCAAAGCCTAATAAAACTTTTGAATACTTAGCTTGTAGTGTAATAGTTCCATTTACTACAGTTCTAGATGGATGAACAACACCATCTGCTAATATATCTATAGTTTTACCTTCGAACATATATAAATCATCAATAGTATCAAAAGGTCCTATTTCAGGGTCCGCTAATACTTCGACACAACAATCTAAAAATCTACCTTCACTTGCTTCTTCGCCAGAAAAATAAGGATATAATTTTTCAAGATAGAATCGATATTCATTATCAATCCATCTGCGTACAACTACCCAAACTTCATCTTCTCGAGTTTTACCGGGTATACAAGCTATAGATTTAAATTGACCAGATGTATTATGTCTATGCCAACCTATGACTTTATGAGGGCGTTGGTAAGTAAGAGCTATAATAGAACCATCACTTCGAACACACCATATAATTCTATGAGGGACTGCTTGATAAGCCCAAGCTACTATAGAATAATGTTCAGTAAGATGAGGAGCAAGAACAAGTACATCTGATGTTTCATAGCTATCATATGTATAATTATAAGTAAACTCATTTATTGACCGACCGTGTTTCTCAACAAATAAAGTAGTTGCACCTATGCTAAAAGGCTTTATTTTTTCAGAACCAAGGTCTGTTTGTCTCTGTGCAAGAACCTGAGAAGCTGCAAGTACACTTGAGGCAGTTCCTGTTATAGTCCATTCGTTAGCCAAAGTACCTATTGTTAGAACTCGAGTAGCATGCATCCATATGATTTTATTTTGCGTGCCACTATCTAAGTGAAAAGCAAAACCATCAGCAGGAACTGCTTGAGTATCTATAGGTCCAAAATCATAAAAATCACCTGCTTGTGATCCCCAAATAGTCTGCCGAAAACTTTTGCTACCCGCAAATAATAAGCGTTGTTGATGTAATACTACACTTTCAGGAAATCCATTATCATAAGTCCATTCTGTAGGTGCATTAACAAAATTAATTTTTGAATAACTCCATGATTCATGTGTATGTCTTTTTAGAGCTCGAGGAGATAATTTAGACTGAGCTATAAATAAATAGTCTCCTGACTGTGCATAATCAAAATTTGGTATATCAAAATTACTTTCTAATTCTACTGATACTAATGAACCTGGAAGATGTGGTGGTGTAATAGTAGGGTAAGTAGATGTAGTATATACTAATAAGCCGTCATTAGTCGCGAATAATATTTTTTTGCCGTATGTAGCAGTTCGATAAAATATTAAAACATACCTTTGAGTCTCATTAAATATAAAAGGTACTAATCGTAATTGAGGATCAGTTGGATGTATATCCTCAACTAATGATAAATCAAAAATAAACTGTGTTCCTGGTCGTCGTGTTACTGGCCCTTGAGTTAATACAACAGCATTTTGTAATACAGAACAAGCATTTATGTACCGTTCAAAATCAGTACGTATAGCTAAATGCCTAGTAACTTCACCAGTAGTAAAATTTTGTTTTAATCTATGTATTGGCATGTGCGTGCGGATATACAAAAGTATCATTTTCAGGCTTTTCATCTGCCTGACGATATTCAGAGCCTATATTAGCTTCAAGTTGTAATACTTCAGCGTAAGTAACAAAATAGGCTTCTTTCATTTCTCTTGTTAATTTTTGGTTTTGTGTTATAGGCTGTGAAAGCTTCCAAGCTAAAAGAGCTGATAAAACAGCACTAAAACCTATTGAAAAACTAGCAGGATTAACAATATCCTTAGTATAGTATAAAAATACTTCATCCCGCTCTTCTATTAACAAAGATTTACCTACTTGTTCCCAAGGATAATGCATTTCAATAGGATGCAAATCTCGAGGGTATATACAATCAGTAGGTAAAGCATAAAGTGCATGTAAAGCAGGTAAATCTTCGTCAGTACTTATTTTTTGCAGCTTTACAAAACCACGTGCAAAAGGCCAATCAAATACAGAAAGTAAATATACACGATTTATATTGTATAAAATTTCGCACATTCGAGCTTTTTTATTATTTTCAGAAAAGTCTCGAATTATATCATGGCCTAATGCACTTAAAGCAGCATTACAAATGCCTATAGCTGAAAGGTTCATTTGGTACCTTCATCTATTTGATTGGGAGAAGTTTTAAGACCTTTGACATCTACGGCTCTATATCTAGCATCGATAAATGCTCTGACCAAAGTTGATTTAGCTTTGATATGACTTAAGTCAACATCATATTCATCTTTTGCAAATTGTATCAGCTCTTCATAGTCCCATTCAGTAGCAGTTAAAATTTCCAAAGTAGCTGTTCTGAAATCAACGTCTTTTTCAACTTCCTTAAGAGGAGTCCAGTTATCTAAACTGGGCGGCTTTTTAAAATCGTATACTTGGCCTGCCGAAAATGTAACAATTTTACCCTCGTCATTTCGTGCCTGGCATTTTACTTTAGACAGATATTTCATTTTTTGCTCCCTTAAAATTAGGGGGAGAGTTATCTCCCCCTATTATTTTTACTGTGCAGTTCCCATAGGTTTAATGATTACACCCGCTGAATAAGATCCAGCTGAAACTGTACCAATAAGTGCTACAGTTACATACCTCTTAATATTAGAGGGTAACCTAAATTCAACACCATTAGCCAATTCAGCTACAGTAGCATTAATCTCCATAGCTACATCAGTCGGAGGAGTAGTAGTTTCATGAGAAAGAATTTGAACACCAGTACAACCTGTAAGAGAAGCAGTAGACTGAATAAAACAGTCAAAGGGTTCGCCAGGACCAGGACTAATTCCATGTGATCCTAAATCTATTACAGACGGAGTACCACCAAAGGCTAAATTATCAGCCCACAATGCATTTTTATCAAGAATCATTAGTTTTCTCCTTATTTAAGATTAGGAAATGACTGCTTCAGTTTCCAGAATAGCATTCACTTTACGAATCGGACGACCCCGAAAAGTAAGAACAGGTTTTCCAAATATTTCAGAGTATCCAAGAGCCGCATTGCCTTTTTCAACCGCTGCAATATCAAGCATAGCAAGTACACCAGGAGAAGCATAGAATATGCCATTTCCACCAGGAGTAGTATGCATGGCTTTAATCATTGCATGATACAGAAGCTGCTGACTAGCCTCAACTTCCATATCAGCCAGTTCAATATTACAAATACGAACAATATACCGCCAATCACGAACAACTAAGCCCATTTCCCATTTATAATGAGAACGATAGCCTTCAAAACGACCACCATCATTATCCTGTAAAGTTACCCGACCCAAATCCTCAGCTTCAAGACCTGCTTTGGAACCCTTCGGATAAATACCATGAACTGTTTCCTCACCCCAGACAATATACCAAACCGAAGTCTGTTTATCTGCAGTAGGAGTGCCATCAGAACAGCTAATAACATGATTCAGATAAGCCGAATTAGTTACTGCCGTAGGTTTACCGGTAAGAGTAAGCGAATCATACCGAGGAGCAAGACCTAAAAATCGATCAGGATATATTGCTGTATCACCGTAAATCAGAGTATCAACCATAGTCTGAGACATAGACTCAATATGAGGTTTGTCTTCAGAAGCACGCCATTCAGCGGTATTACCATTAATCTCAGCAAGACGCTTATCAACTTCTGCATAAGCTTCGAGCATAGCACAAGACTCAGTAATCTGTGCAGTCTGGCTCTTAGTCGGATAAACACCATAGTTTAATCGACGCCAAGTGGGTTCAGGCAGACCAGTACGAACAGTAGTAAGATGCCCCATAGGCATATTACCTTCAATTATTGGAATATCATCCAAAATCGGATTTGATGCTGCCAACAGCTCAGAAATTTTAGCGATGGACCCATCCGGATCTAACCGCTTAGTTACATTGACCAAGTTAGGAAGTTCATTCCCAGTCGGATAATTGCTCATTTGCTACTCCTTAATTATGTTTACTTGGATGAGTTTTGCCATACATAGCTTCAGCTAATGTACGAGGTTTAGTCGGTACATGTGGCTCGGATTTAATATATCCTCCTTCCTTAAGCTCTTTACCCAAAGTGTAAAAGAAATTAAGAATAGCGGGATGATTTCCATAGCCAGTTGAATTCAAGACTTTAAGTACTTCTCCTTTTGGATCGTACTGTTTAAGAGCACGTTTAGCTAATTTTAAATTAGCTTCTTTCTGCTCACCCCAAGAATCCAGAAATTTTTCACCTTGCTTTTTCAACTGTACTTTTTCAGCATAGTTTAATGAATTAGCAAAATTTAGGGCCTCAGTAGCCTGCTGAGGAGAAAAACCTTTTTCTTTGAAAAATGTTTTAACATTCTCCGGCATATGTTCTGGATATTCGTTCCCTTGAGCAGACGGGTCTGAACTTGCAGGCTCTTGTGGTGGAGTCGGTGGTTCAGGTGGCGTCTGCGGTGTCGGTTCTGGTGCCGGCGCCGGCGTTGGTTCTGGTGCCGATGTTGGTTTAGGCGTCGGTGTCGGTGTCGGTGTTGGATTATTCGGTTCTGGCATTGTTTTCCTCTTTCGTTAAATTATTCATTTCAAGCAGAAGCCTAGGATAAATAGAAGGATCTGCATCTTCTAACAATTGTAATATAGCTAAGCCTATAGATCTTTGGCCAAGAAGATAATCAGTATGTTCTCGATTACCAGAAAATTGATCACTATATAGTCCACATAAAGAAAGTATGTGCCACATTATATCTCTAACATGCCGCTGGCGCATAGCATCTTGAACAAAGCCAAGAAGAACTTCATACTCTTTATCCATTATACACCTCCAGTTTCAAGTACTCGAGCACCGCCTTCAATTACATTAAGGCCGGCACGAGTTCGTGCTTCAAGAGATGTAGCATCTTGTGTTCCCATTTCAGCTTCATGTTTTTCTGTAGTTTGTCGCATAGCTTCTTGCTGCATAGCAGCTTGCTGTTGCGCACGTTGCTCACGAGTACGACGTACAACTTCCGGAGCATTAAGTATAGTTTTCTTTATACCAGTTATATCTGCAAGTTCATGAATCGATTCATCATTATTAATATTATCAAGAACTTTAGGATCAATTTGAGCAATTTGTCCAACACCCATATAAAAAGTCTGCAGTGAATTAAGTTCAAGAGCTTTTTGAGCCTGTGCTAATGGACCAATTAAAGTTATATTAAATTCAGATATAAGATCTTGATACTCCATTGGAAAAGGCTCAAATAACTCTTTCCGAAACATTATATTAAAACATCGCTGTAATAAAGGCTGTAAAAATCCTTGCTGTAACCTTTCAATAACTGGACCTAACCTTAACATAGCTTCAGCATCACGTTTTCGAACTTCTTCAGCTTTATAAGGTGAAGCATTTGGATCACGATTTGCAGACAAGAAAATATCATTATAAAAGCCTCTTTGTATACGTTGCGATACAGCTTCAATAGCTGCCATAACCCCCTGATAATCAAAACGTACATTATATATTTCAGATATTACTTCATTTGGATTAGAATAATAGTTATAGCCACCTGGAAATGTATTAAGTTTACCTTTCATTCTTGCAGGAGCATTTAATGGAGGATTGATATTCTTATGTGCGGCCATAAGAAATCCTTTCTCCATTTCTTGTAATCTTTTAATATCTGGTAAAACTTTTGAACCAGGACCTATACCGTATACGTCTGATCCAATAATATCCCAAGGTGCTGCCGGATAAGGAAATTCATAAAATCCTTCAATTTTTAAAGGATCATCTTGGGTATTATGAGTATATGAATATTTTCCACCTGACTGATGAGTAATTTCATAATATACTCGTGTAAAATCAAAATGTTTATATTTCTGAGGCAATACAGCTTCTAATATAGTCAAATATGTAGAATCTTGTTCAGGTTGATTTTCTTCTACAATGCGTTTAGTAGTATCTGAACATTTTTTACCGAATAATTCATAAGCTTGTCGAGGGGTCATAAAAATAGTTCGAAATATAGTATCTACTTGGCCAGTTGAATTTCGAGCTATAACATATTCCCCTACTGTTAAGAGTTCAAATCTAAAAGGAGTATGATCTGTATCTTCACCTACATACATACATCCAGTACCGAATCCTGCAAATTCAGTATAAAAACTATGAATCATAGGATAAAAATTTGAAGCATGAAGAGCCGTGTGCAACTTTGCTTCGCAATCCTGCATCCAAACAACTAAAGGTCGAATTTTTTCAATTTTCTTATCAGCCCATTCAAGTAAAAACCATTTACGTGATGGAGAGGTTAAGCCTCCCTGAATGCCTGAAGTTAAAACTCCAAGAGCATCAGTAGCCGCTGCATTAACAATTTCATCTGAAGATAACTTACGTTTTCGAGGTTTACTATACAGTTGAAAAACACCTCGACCAGGGAGAAGATAGTCAGATAAGTCCTTCCATTCTTGTTCCCATTCAATACGTTCAGTACGAAGTAATTGATATTGTTGTAACAGTTTATCTCTATTAAATTTCATTAGTCTACCAATGGAGATGTAGTTATTGCCTCTTCATCATCAAGCAAAGGACTAGTTAAAATAGTATCTTCACGACCAAAACGTCGAGCTTTTTCAAGAGCCAGTTCACCTTTAGCCTTATTATAGAGCTGTTCTTGTCGTTTTGCCCAGTCAATTTCCTTATATTCAATCATATCTGGAAGAGATGGAGTAGCCATCTGTTCCATAGCTTCATTCATCCGATCCATACTCATCTTAGTCATTTGGCCCATCATTTGCATAATAGGTGCAAACATAGCCATATAATCCTGTTGTGGAGGTGGATATGCAGTAGGTACACTTCCACCACTACTTCCTTTACCACCCATATTAACCTCCTAAATATGAACCAGCTTCCTCTTCTTCTTCATCCAGGTAAGTTTTTACTCTAGTACCTTTTGATGTTCCAATTGATGTTTCACTACTTTCTTCAGGTCCTGCTGGAGTAGCTTCTCCACGTACAACATCAAAGCCTGCAAAACCTTCAGGTTCTCCCCATTCTTTCATAAGGCCCTCGAGTTCAGTCTGTTCACCCTCACCCCATATCGACGCGAAATAATCACTTATTCGTTTAGTTCGAGTAGCATCATCCATTTTCCATACAGTACCTGTAAGACGAGCTTGTGATTCCTCATTTAACAATTGGTCATCTATATAACCTATTGCCAAATCAGCCGCTGTCAAATAATCACTATACAATTCATCACGTCGAGTTAAACCTTGCTTCATTGAAGTATAACCTTCAGGAGTAAGCCAATCACCTGATACAGGATGATAAACTATATTTCCTTCATCATCATAGGCTACAGCTGATTTTTCAACCCGATTACCTTCTTCATCTAACAGGAAATTTCCTTCAGCATCTACTGCCCAATCAGGTTCTGGTTCTTCTTCCTCGAACATGCTACCCATCATTTCAGTAAACATGCCCATTACATCTTCAAGGGGATTTGATGGCGTACCCCACTGCCGACCCTCATTACGACCATACTGATTATAATGGTACCATGGATCCATACCTGCCTGTTCTACATCAGGATACATATCCCAATATGCATCGCCTTCTGCTGATCCACCTCGTTGATAGCTAGGATAGCTTCCACCGCCACCGCTTTTTCCCCCGCCCATTATTGGCCTCCTTCACAAATTGATAATACTGCATTATCAAACTTATTTGAATAAGCTAAATAAAATGCCTTGGGTATGGTACACTGAATTTTAAAACCAACTTTCTGAATATGTCGTATCGCCAACCTATTACTTTCGGGTGTCAGACCAATAAGGGTAGATACCCAAGGAGATCCATCCTTTCGTTTATATGAAAAAAGCTGTTGTATACTTTCTTTGGCCAGAGTTAATCCCTTTTTCCCATGGTATTCCGGATGAATTGAATAATGAATCAATGCCGAGAGTCCTACAAACCGTTCTAGAGCGCATTCAGCGACCATTCTTTTATTCGTTGTGTCAATTACTGAGAAAAAGACCATACTTGAGTCATTATACATGTGAATTATATCCGGCCAATCAGGATCATGTACTTCACATAATCTATATTTGAGTAAATCATACATTTTCAGTGACAACCAATACTGCATTGCCACTTCTTCAGGCACTTTAGCTGTCGGAATGAGAGTGTACACTTTTTAAATACTCACTCATATAGCTTAACACATTATAGGGTTTCTGCTGTTCATTTCGTATCAGTTGTTCAAGCATTTGTTCTGTTAATCCTGCTTGTCTCATTTCTTCAGTGAGTATAAAATCCTGCTGTAATTCTTCTGCAAAGGTCAGAATCAGAGCGTCAGCACAATCGGTAGATCCTACTCCTCTTGATCTAAGATGCTGCTTGGTTTCAACTTTTATATAATTTTTCTCATCCAACCCAAATTCAGGGGTAGAGAGCTCAAAGACTAATTCTTCGTCATCAGGTATGGAGGGCGGATATGTGGGATTCATAAACCAATCTTTGGTTCGGCACCACATTTCATCCTTTTTTCGAGCATAGAGTTCAGAATAAACTTTTCCACCGAAGTGTACAGGAACTACCTGATCATTAAATCCCATCTGGTCGAGGCGAGAGATAACTCCCTCGCCCCTTCCAGCATCTATAAAAACTACTCGTGGATGCCACTCATTGATTCGGCGAGCTATATGCGCAGCCAAGGCCATATTATCTGTCCCCTGAAACTTGTCCAGAGGGAGCAGGAGTGGTCCTTGTCTGCGGGCTATAACGGCCTGATCGCCTTTAGCGGCATATGCTACGTCTACTCCCATCACCCGTGGGAACGCTTTGATGGTATCTGGGTCTATTGACCGATTAATGGCTGGGTGAACTATATCAAGTGGAATCAACACTTCTTCTTGAGAGGCTGTCCACGAGCAGTAATATTCCTGCTGAATCAGGGATTCAGGCATTCCTGACCGTCTATCTTCTTCAATGGCTTCTAATGAGGGTATACCAGTATCATCTCTGGTTAAATATTGTGTAAACCAGGTATCAGGGTCTTTTAATGCAGCTTTATACAACTGATAAAAGTGATTTAGACCACGAGGCGTGCCATTAAAGAGGGCCCAACCCCCATTCTCAGCAAGTATTGGCCGGAGGTAATGCCAAGCCTCAGGTTTATGGAGAGAGAATTCGGTAAATATGATACCCAGGGGGTTGGTCCCTACTATGGAGTCAATATTATCAGAGCCACAGAGCTTTATTTGTGACCCATTGGACAGATAGAGACGCATATCCTGGTTCAGAACACGCGTTACAATTTCCGGCGGAATATAATCAATAAATTTGGTACCAGTACCATCAATACCTTCCCAAATAATCTGTCTAACCTGATTATAAAAAGGGGCTATATAAAAATATAGCCCCTTTCGTTGTAACGCTTTCGCCGCTACTATATTTATAGCCGACAAATCTTTACCATTTCTTCTTGGCCAGACAGTTATTCCACGTTTTTTCTTATTACCGATAAATACATCCCAAACCGGCTTCTGATAGTCTCTAAAATTTAGTCTGGGTAACTGTATTTCTGTCATTGAACTTGACCAGAGAGGTTATTTTGAATTAGCACCGTAACGGACCCCTTGCCCTTGCTGAGTTCAGTTACCTGTTCAGAGAGGTTTATTGGGTTACGCTCAAGGATGTTACCTAGAGCTTTAGTAAGATTAGTTAGCTTCAGGGCTGCTTTGTCGTCGGCAGGCTCAATCTGTTCAGCAAGGACAAGGATTTTTTGGAGCAGAACCTTCTCTATTTGAGCATAGAGAGGCTGGTTCTCGATCTGTCTGAAAAGGGAAACTATCGTGAGACGTTTTTCAGTTATCGTTTTTAACTGTTCAGTAAACTTTTCTATATCCGATGTAGCAGGGAGTTCAGCAGGTTCTATTTTTCGGACCCAATTGCCTGATCTGACTTCATGTTGTACGTTGACCAGAGGAATGTTATAAACCCGCGATATATCCTCTTCTGACTTGCCCATAAAGGTATAGTCAAATTCGGCAGCTTGTATGATATATTCTGGATTGAGTATCATAAAATCCTCCTATTATTTTATTATATAGTAAAATGAAGAAAAAGTACAATTATTTTAGCAAATTATATCATAAATACGTACATAACACTCAGTGTTATATGGATTTCTGAGTTTCTATATAATATTAAATTCGCGCGAGGTGCAACAAAACTTAACCTATTTCGTGTTTTCATAAGAAATACGTAGTACCCTATTCCTTTTTTATTTTTGCGAAAATGGAGCAGTTTCACGAATACGTATATAACGCTTTGTGTTATAGTAGTTTTGAAACCCTGGATGCGGTTTTAAAAACAGTTCCAAAAACAGGATATTTAGTTTGAAAACAGTTCCAAAAACAGGATTTGGTTTGAAAACAGGAAAAAACAGGATATTTGGTTTGAAAACAGGAAAAAACAGGATAGTTTAATGTTTAACTAATTTGGTTTGAAAACAGGACAATTTGGTTTTATGGACTATCACTCACTCCAGCTTGACCCCATTTTCCCCCGGGGCCCCCCTTCTAAACTTGTGATCAATCTTTCGTTCGGATAATGTAGTATATATGTAGTGAATACTATAAGACCAACCTTTACAGAGGAAAGGAGGTGAATGCCTACTGAAAGCACGAGTGATGTACTTCATCGGCATTTGTGTAGGACTAGCAATCATGATGCTAGTCCTGATTATTAAAGGAGTAATGTAAGGAGAAGCATATGAAAGAATTCTCAATTCAGAATGTTCATGAAGGACGCAAAGTCATCATGGTGTACAGATGGGATGAAACCATGGGTAATATTGTACACGGCACCGTATATAATATTGACGATATGATGATCGCCAAAATCGATTTCATGACCCAGCGCATGGTACCACCGCCGCCCAATACAGCTGCGGCTATTGGTGCTGTGATCGGTAAGGTATATGGACAGACTTTCCAACCCATTAAGGGATTGGAAGACGCAGCCACAACCAAACCTGGTATCAATCCTGTTGTAAGATATCTGTGCCCGAATTTCACGTACGAAGAGCTGTACGAGAAACCCAAAGCAGCCCCGATTAAACCAGGGTTTAAATTAACTGAGGGAGGTAATGCATAATGGCACGTAAGAAAGTATCAGTAAACGAGATTAAAGCCCTGCTCGCCGCCGCCGGTCTCGCTGATACCGGTAGAAGGAAAGCGGAGCTTGCAGCATTGCTGCAGGCTAATCCGCACACATCCATCAAGGAAGTAGCAGAAAAGATGAATATCAGCCGCAAGAATGTATCTTCGCTTCTTACGTATCTCCGTGATGATGGCTGGGGAATCCCCCCAGCTCGAGGCGGAGAGATTCTTCTGATTCATACTCCCCCTGATAAAGAGGGGAACGTCGAGTTGTTTGTCGACATAACCAAAAAGTAAGCCGGGGTCGCCGCGCCCGACCTTAAACGCGCGGGTTTCTGAGTGTCTGAACCATATCAGACACTCATTTTTTTGTTAATAAAACCAAAGGAGAATAAAACAATCTATAACCTATCAAAGGTATAGATTGTGGGGAGCGCAAGCTCCCTTTTTTTGCTAAAACCCGGGGGAATGATAAATATATAAGTAGTGGAGTCCCAGCTGGATCTCTGAACCAGCATATCCCACCCACCCCCTCCACCACCGCGCCCGCCCGTAACCACCAATTCACCTATGAGCAGGCACTTGACACTTATAAGCTAATACAACCATCCGTCCAGCCAGCCATCAGACCCTCTTGCACTTTGACCATTGTTTTGCGGTTGTTTTGCGCCCTGAATTCTTATAATTTCAGCTTCTATAATTTAGTATTTAATTATTTCATAATTAACTCTGTAATTAGATCCCTTTACCAATGGTAATCCATCCAGCCCCGACGCTAGACCAGAAGATTCTCGGTGGCGGAAGCACTATAATTACCAATAAAAGACTTTTCTTCTTTTCATTTTCAGATCTCTATAAAAATATGTAATAATTATAATAACTTATATAATGAAAAAATGAAAAGATGAAAAAATGAAATATATTTTATTAATAGAAGTAAATTAAGATGGATTTTGTATATAGTTTGGAAGGCCCCCCCCACTTCATCCTCTACTTCATCCTAACTTGCGCAACTATATGAAATTACTAAGAAAAACGAAAAAATGAAGTTTTCATTTTATACCACATTGTAGCATAGTAAATAACATTATGTGTTACATACGTATAAATGAATAAATTATAAAACTTACTTTATTTTTGTTTACTTTATAAAGTTTTTTTACTATAATTATCCTATACTGAAGGTTAACCAAAATAAGGAGCATGCCATGGATCTTATTACTATCATCAAAAAGCTTTACTACTTCAATATTCCTCCAAAAGAAGCAGCAGATTACCTTGGAATTAGTTATCAATATGTGGTGGGCCATTATCGAATATTTAAGACTATGCCCGAAATACCCAGACAATCAGCTAAAGATGTAATTGAGGCCTTCTTCCCTGAATATAAGGTGAAGGAGGCAGCATAGCATGAAACCATTAAAGTATCTATATACTAATATGGCCAACGTGCCAAAGGAACTACATAATATACCCTCATTTATACAATGGCGACCACAATTAAATGAAAAACAAAATAAGTGGTTGAAAATACCTAATCAGAAAACGAACGAACCATCACAACATCTGACTTTGCCATTATCTTTGGTCAACTTTCCTCGTGCTGGAATGGTAATGAATTCCACACACCCATATATTGCAATTGATGTAGATGATGTATCATCGATGCATCCACAATTGGCACCACTTATATCAGAACATCCTACTTATATTGAATACTCACCAACTGGAACAGATGAAAGATTTCGTATTATTTATAAGTTACCGACCAAAGAAGACAAATCGAAACTTACACGCCGCCATGCAATCTCCCTTGGTCAAGGTGAAATTGAACTGTATAATTGCTCAGAGAACTATGTAACTATAACGGGTGAAATATATCCTGTAATTGGGGAACAAGCTTCTATATCCACAATTACGGCTGAAGAACTCATTAAGTACTTTCCTGAATTTAAAACGTCATCAACGCCTACTACACTTGAATTCCCCAAAGAACCACCCCCTACCTTTTTACCTACACTAACTAAACCCGAACTTTGGATTCAAATAGTTGAATGTAATCGTGATCATATTCAGGTTAAATCACTATGTGAAATCAAAGGTTGGACTTACTATGAATTTTGGTTATATGGTTGTATGTCAATACATGCAGCATGGGGACCTGCAGGATTTGGCATAGCTGATGCTTGGTCACGTAAATCATCTGAATATAATAAGGCCGAGTTAACCTACAAATGGGGTACCTTTTCTACAGATCCTGAAGCACATCAGATAACTGCGGCGACTTATGAACTCTACTTTAAACACTTTAGTATTCCTTGGCCATTTAAGCATGCAACGGGATCATTGATACATGATGAGTTTGGTAACTTTAAAGCCTTTCTAGATTATTTACACTTAGAAATATGCGTCGATGCAATAACCATGACCCTCTTTCTAAAAGGGCCAGATGCAATACTCTATCCATATTTTTATAAAACACGAGAGGATCAGTATTCTATAAAAGATACAGATATTGATAGATTAGCATCAAAATTATTAACCTATTGTAGAGATTACAAATTTAGACCTACCATAAACGCTGTTAAATCACACTTAGCTGTGCTTTTTCATCAAGCGCCCAAAATTAATAGATTTGCTGAGGAAATATCTAAACATGTGTGGGATGGTATTGATCGCATTAAAATATTGGCCACCACAGTAATTCAAAAAGATCCTAAGTTTGATAATCCCACACAGGAATATCATGAATTATTTATAAGAAAATGGTTGTATTCACTAGCGAGATATTTCTGGCCAAATGAAATTAATCCACAGCATTTATATGCGACGGCAGAAGGTATGCTCATACTATCTGGTGCACAACATGGTATAAATAAATCATCCTTTGGTCAACGTTTATTTCCTAAAGAGTGGCAGCACTTGTATATACAAGCGAAACCTCGATTATCGGGTTACAATGAAGACAAAGATTATAAAATGAAAACCTGCACCAAAGTACTCGTAGATTATGATGAAGCAGAACGTGTACTCAATGGTAATGATGAAGCTGATTTAAAATCCTATTTAACGGCTGCGTATGATACCTTCCGAGTTCCGTATGGGACAGCGCCTATAACCGTAAAAAGACAGCATAGTGTATTAGCTACCACGAATGAAACGAATTTACCTATACCACGAGAGGGTGCTAGAAGATGTTGGTGGTTGAATGTAAAATATGTAGATACCTATCTGTTAGATACCATAAATTTATGGCAGTTATGGGCGCAGATTAAAAAAGAAGTTTGTGAGCTCTCTCTGGCCAATAAAATTGCACCTTGGTTGTTAACGCAGTCAGAACGTGATTATCTGAGCTCCTATTTGTTACCACATCGTACCACCAATTCCATAGAAGAAATATTGCTTGAAACCTATATGTTTGATGAAGAGGGCTATAATACTAAAATTAAAATGGCCGAAGAAATGAATTGGACTGCGAAACAAGCTACAATAACCAAAAGTGAAATAGCTCAGAAATTAAGAGTTCAGCTGAATAAAGCCTTAATTAGAGCATTAGATAGTGTCTGTAAACAATATGCACCTCCCCCATTTCGTATTCAGAGAACTGTCATTGAACAAGGCAAATATTATGTTAGTAAACAACAACGATATTTTATGCCTGTGGAACGTACTGAGTTCTGAAATATTATAAATTATTTTTAATGCCGTGAATTTTTTTATTTACATTGGAGCACAAAAGTGTTATAATATATTTATAATAATTAAGATATCATAATTCTATGGTATCAAAACACCAAAACATTGAATGGAGGTAAAAATGAGAAGTTCAATGACACTGACACCAGCCTACGGACGAGATTACAAAAATCAACAACAGATACGAATTGATTGGGAGTCTAATAAAGACTTTGTGGTCAATGACGTAGACCATCCCTATTGCGGTAAATACTGCAATAAAAAAGATCTAATTGGCCAAGTAAAAACTGTTTATATCAGATATGCCAAAAACACAAAAGTTTGCAAAATTGAGGTGAGATAATGACAATTGATGATGTTGTATATCAGTTACAGCAAGTTAAGCATAATGATGAATTATGTATGGCAGCATGCGATGTGCTTGATTTATTATCTCTCGTGAATACCATAGATCCAGAACAGATTAGTATACTGTTAGAATCTGCTGGTGTTATTGAATTGATAAATTATTTGTCAGATTTGTATATATTGTTTTATAAGTCTGATGATACTTATTTTGATATTCACACAAAAGTGGGTAGATCAGCTGCAATTGATTATACCATTAAACAAATATGCAGGACTTACTATGAAAGAAGTTAAGAAAATCTGTCAATATTGCAAGCATCATAAGAACAAACCATCTAAGTGTTTTGGTTGGCAAGATGTATTTAAAGACAAAAAATATATTTATGTTGGCCGTAAAAGTTCATGTGAAAGATGGAGAAGCCGATGAATTTGTCAAAAGAAAAGAAACAAGAATTAGAAAAGAAACTTGAATGTATACAAGAACATCAAGCCACACAACAAATCCCGCGGTATAAACAGCCGCATGATCGTATTAAAACTCAATACAGATCAGGGAGGGCTAAGATGATAAAATTAGGAAAGATTCAACGAATATGTTATAATTTGGTCAAAAACAGAAACATTCCACTTACCACACAAATGTTAGTTAGTAAAGATCCAAAATTAATAGCCAGTTCAGCTAGTGCTGTTATATCAGCTTTACGAAAAGAAGTTCCTGAAGACTTTATAGATATAATAGATGCATATGGTAAGAAAAAATTCATATATAATGGAGCAGATAACTATCAAGTAGTATATGAAATTTACAAAGCACATCAACGAAGACGTCAAAATCAAAAACCTACTAAATCTGCACCACAATCACAACCACAATCACAACCACAACTACAATCACAACCACAACAATCAATAACTACTATTACTCTTGATGAATTACAAAAATATTGTAAAGCTAATCATATAAAAATAATAATTGAATTAGGAGGGTAAGATGAGTAAATCAGTCAGAATAGAACAGTTTCTTGATGAAGTATCACGAGATATGTTTGGTCGTACTAGAACTACCAGTATTCAAAATAATACATGTGTAATGTGCGGCAAAAATGCTGCTAATTTTAGAGATGAATTATCAAAAAAAGAGTTTACAATTTCTGGTATATGCCAGAAATGTCAAGATGAAATTTTTACAGAGGATGAATAACATGACGGCACCAAGAGAATATCTTAGAATGGGACGAGGTCTTGATAAAAAACTGTATATTTGGAAGTATTTAGGGGACAGTCAAACTGGATTACCCATTAATCCAAAATTTGTTGAAAGAAAGGAGATACCTGAAAATGGAATTGAATGCGCAGACTTTACGATACCTCGAGATAAGAGAAGAAGTTAAAAAAATAACCAAAGAGATAACTAGATTACAAAATGAACTAAGTGATCTAGCTTATGAATTAGGTGAGTTAGAAATACATCATGGTGTAAATCTAGCTTATATACGAAGATTAGAAGAGGAGGGATTACTAGATGACGGTTCATAGTGATATGAGCCCTAGTCGACTTCAAAGGATCCTGGATTGTCCAGGATCCTTTAGTTTGGCGCAAAGGGCTGAAAGAGAAGAAGTATCAGAATATGCAGATGAAGGTACTCGGCTGCATAAAACCATGGAAGTATTATTACGACAAGATGATCCTAATATTATAGAAGCTGATATTAAATCAGCATTGAAACAGTTCTTTGACGATCCTACAGAATATATTAATCCAATATCAGATTGCTTAGAGTATTTGGATAATATAACTAAAACATTATTTCCAGATTCATACACCATTGATATTGAGAAAGTAGTATATCTCCATAAATATCATCCATTATTAGAAAATATTTATGGAACGGCTGATGTTGTAATTGAAACTCCTACTGAATTACATATAGTTGATTGGAAATTTGGTAAAGGTGTACCAGTATATGCAGATAATAACGACCAATTATATGCCTATGCAGTAGGTGCAGCAGATAATCCAAAAATATTATCAGCCTATAAATCAATTCATATTCATGTGGTACAGTCAAGAATTGAAAATTTTGATTTAGTAAGGCTCACTCCAAATGATTTATTATTTTGGATTAATGATCGACTTATTCCGGGTATAGAACAAGCATTATTAGATAATGCACCTTTTTGTCCAGGAGAGAAACAATGTAGATGGTGTCCTGCAAAACAGATATGTAAAGCTCGAGCAGATTATGCAATACAGATTGCTCAAGATGTTTTTAAAGTTCACACTAATTTGGCCAATGTAGATATTGAAGAAATATCGGATGTATTAGCTAGAGCTCCTATATATGAAGATTATATTAAAGATCTTCGTACATATATGCAACAGTATCTATCACGTGGGAATGAAGATAAAAATTTTAAATTGGTCGCAGGGAGGTCGACACGTAAATGGAGAGATGAACGAGCAGCATTTGAATTTCTGTCTAGTAATTTTAGTCCAGAAGATATTTTTGTTAATAAGCTAATAAGTCCAACACAAGCAGAAAAATTAAATAAGTCCTTAAAACGAGATGATACATTTAAAGACTTAGTTTTAAAACCTGAAGGAAATCCAACATTAGTTGAAGTAACTGATAAAAGGCCAGCACTTCGATTTAAATCGGTTGAAGATGTTTTTAAAGATGCACTGGAACACTGAGAAAATATTTTGTGAAAAATGAAAAAAAAAGCTTGTACTTTTTTAGAATTTTGCTATATAATAATTATATAGTGAAAAGGGAAATAAGTTCCCAAAAAACAAATTAACGGAGGTTAATTATGAGCGAGATTGAAACTGAAGGCAAGAACAAACAAGAGATCGTAATGGAAGCAATTCAGGAAGGGAGTGTAACAAAAGATGATCTTCTGGACCTCGGCTGGCCTGGTGTTGATAAGAAAGCCGCAAGTGCTTCTTTGGCCAGTGTTTTTACGGGTATGAGAATGGCGGCCAAGTTTGCAAAGAATGTTCCTCTGTGCCCTGTAACTGATGATAATGGTATTTTTTCATTGGTCACTTATGATGAATGGCAGGAAATGCAGACTGAGCGAGCTCCTAAGAAAGTTCTGACTCCTGAAGAGGCTCTTGAGGCTGCTCAGAAACGTCTTGATCGTGCTACTAAGGCAGTAGCAACGGCTGAAGCACGTAACGACAAAGATCCGAATCGTGAGAATGAACTGTTGTTTAAAAGAGCAGAAATTGAAGTCGAATTGGCTGAGATTGCTCTTGAGAAAGCCCAGGAAGCAATGGGATAACATCAATAGGGCCAATAGTAATATTGGCCCTATATTTTTGGCTCATCTTATAACACTATATGTTACATATGCGGAAATGTTATGGTACATGAAGATTATATCAAACAAGAGCTTGAAGGAAAGTCTGTTTTACCCTGGAAACTATGGGACATGATCGTAAAAGAAGGTGTTCAAACAGGCTCATCTGTATATTCATCAGCAAAACCTAAAGATCTTGACTACATTCTTAATTTACCTCCAAGTGTATTTGAAGGGTATACTGTAGGAAATCCTTCAAATTATTGGAAAGGAAAAAACGGATTTACAATTTTATATGCTAAATCTCCTATGGGCGAAATTGTAAATTTGATTCTGTTTAGTGATGCTCATGATATGCAAGTATGGATTAAAACTACTGAGATTATGAAACGGTTATTCCAAGACTACTTTGAAAATGAGTTTAATGACAAATATAAACGAGTACGTATATTCAGGGCTCTTAATGATATAATGTATAATAGGGAGCCTATGAAAAATCAAATGACATCTGCATATGCTGTTAAACATAGCGTATGTAAGATCTGCGGGCGCGAGGCAATTAACTTTACAAATGCAGTACGACGAAGAATGTATCTTGAAACAGGAATATGTGAACCATGCCAAAACCTATAGGTAGTAAAGACGATATTGGTAAAACTGAATTTGATTTACTTGAACCTAGGTTTATTGAAGCTATGGCTCAAGTAATGACTAAAGGAGCAGCCAAATATAAACCCTATAATTGGCAATATGTTCCACAATTTCATCAACGCTATTTAGCCGCATTATATAGGCACTTAATAGCATATCATAAAGGAGAAGTGATTGATCAGGACTCAGAATTACCTCATATGGCTCATATAGCCTGTAACGCAATGTTTTTATTTTGGAGTGATTTAAGAGATGGAAATCCAGACATACGATAACATACAGATTAGAGTGATACAGGCTACAAGTATGCCAGGCACTTTAGTACGTTTGGCCCTTGATTTAACTATGAAAAAATACAAACCTGAAGGAGTATTAACTGATGTCTCAGAAAAAACCTTGGCTTTCATTATGGATGCGGATCATACTAGTGTGTTGGAACATATTCATTTTACCTTCCTCATTATTGGAGCGTCGAGATCGTTCTTGGCACAAATTACGAGACATAGAGTAGGAAGTTTTACTTCGGCAAGTCAACATTATCAGGATTATAGAGAGTATCCTATGGTTATTCATCCTGATCTATATCATAATATAACTATGAGAACGGCTTTAGAAATCTCATTAGATTTTTATAAAAGCATGATAGATAAAGAAGGTATTGAGCCACGAGAAGCTCGACAATGTTTACCTAATGCTGCGGCTATAAATCTTCTTTGGTCAGTTAATGCTAGATCATTATTGAATTTCTTTAGACAAAGGTTATGCCATAGAAATGTCGATGAAATGCAAATTGTGGCCAGAAAAATATGGACTGCAGTATATCATATTTGGCCAGAATATGCAAAATTAGTAGGCCCTCCTTGTTATATGGATGGTTCATGTAATCAAGGTAAAATGTCATGTGGAAGGAGATTTGAACATGAGATATAAAATATCCGTAATGTATAAAATTGAGTCTGTTGAACCTCAAACGTATGGTAATACAATAGCAACAGAAGTAGGAGTAACAAGGTGTAAAGAAATAAATAGTGATAACCTTAACATGCTCGAATATAAATTTCGATCGCTTACAACAGATGCTGAAATGGAGGCTCTTACTGAATTACAAGAATATATTACGCAACAAAAAAATAAACAAAGAGAAATGGAGAACGAAAAATGATATATAAATGGTGGGCCATGCGTGAATATCAACAAGCTTTAGGCTATGATATTAATAAAATGGACCTTAATGAACGTAATGAATATGCTAGACAATGTAGTCTTGCATTATTTATGGAAGTATCTGAGCTTACTGATAGTTTTCAATGGAAGCCCTGGCGACCAATAGGAACACCTGATAAAGAGAATTTAAAACGAGAAGTTATTGATTGTCTATTCTTTCTACACCATATTGCAGAATGTTTCGGCATAGATGGTGCAGATTTAACTGAGAAATTTGAGGAGGTGATGCAGAACAACTACATTAGGCTTAAAAATGGCTATAACATAAAACCTAAAACAAATGAGGACGAATAATGGTAATTACAAATGTACGGTTTGATTGGCTCTTTATATGGGAAGCTCGCGCAGCACAAGAAGGCGGGCCTAAAAAATTCAGTGCTTGTTGCTTAATTCCTAAAGAGGATAAGAAGCAAGTTAAAGAAATTGAAAAGGCTATTGAAAATGCTAAACAGCAAGGTATAGCTAAAGGCATGTATACTGAGGCCCAGACTAAAGCTAAAGACTTTAGAATGTGTCTGAGGGATGGAGATGAAGAAGTTGCAGCTGAACAACGGCCTGCGCATTATAAAGGACATTATTTCTTTAATTGTTCAAGTGATGCTCAGCCTGGTATTATTGGCCCTGATGGGAAGCCTATTCTCAATCCTGATTCTTTTTATTCGGGATGTTATGGGCATGTAGATGTAAACTTTTATCCTTTTAATAAGAAAGGCGGCAAAGGTGTAGCTGCTGGTCTTAATAATATTATGAAAGCACAAGATGGTGATCGTCTTGATGGTCGTCAAAAGGCTGAGGATGCATTTGCTGATCTTATGCCACAATCTGACGATGATCTTCAGTGAGACGTGACTTGTCAATGGTATATCGGAAAGCCTTTATATTTTATATCGTGCTAATAGAATATTATTGCAATGATATAAATATGGTTCCCGAGGACATTGTATCAGATCTTATGATACATGCCCATCCTATCGATTAAATGAATTAGGTGCCGCTATGGTGGAATTGGTAGACACAAGGGACTTAAAATCCCTCGGCTATATAGCCATGAGAGTTCGAGTCTCTCTAGCGGCACCACAACATGGGGGAGTTTATGGTTGTACTAGACTTTGAAACTTATAGTCCCATAGATATAGATTGTGGGACTATTAAATATCTAATGCAAGATGAAGCTGATATTGTATGCTTAGGGTACAAAATCGATGACCAACCAACACAAATATGGGAACCCAATGGACCTTATGCGCTACCGGATTTCTCTGGTCATGAAATATATGCTCATAGTGCTTCATTTGACTATTTAGTTTGGCATATTATTGGTACTAAAAAATATACATTTGCAATGCCTATTATACCATTGAAACAATGGCACGATACTATGGCATTAGCAAATCGATATGGTTTTCCAGGCGAGCTTGATAAATTAGGACCTATACTTAAGTTGCCAGTGCATAAGAAAAAATCAATTGGTTTAGCTTTGATAAAGAAAATATGCATGCCGAATAAATATGGTATGCGACCTCAACTTGGTCAAGATTATACTGAAACAGAGCTTTATGATTTTCAAGATTATTGTAAAAGTGACGTTGATACTACTTATCATTTAATTCATACTCTTCCTGCTAAAACTTTATCTGATACAGAACGAAAAATTTGGGACATAACATTTGAAATGAATATGAATGGTTTACCTGTAGATATTGATGCAGTTAATGCTATTCTTGATCAAATTGAAATATATACTGAAGAAATGATGAAACTTGTGCCTGATTTAACTGGGGGCGCAGTTCAAAAGATTACACAAGTTCAAAGAGTTCGAGAATATCTCAGTCTTACAGGTTTAAAATTACCTGATTTAACTGCAGGTACTGTTGATAAGGCCTTAGATCGTAATGATCTTACATCTACGCAACGTGAACTCTTAAGATTAAGAAAATTATTAGGAAGCTCAAGTGTTAAAAAATATAAAAAGATTCGTGCTCAAGAATTTATGGGATATGTGCATTTTAATTTACATTATCATGGGGCTGCTCCTGGCCGTTGGGCTGGTCGTGGATTTCAAGTGCATAACCTTCCACGTGCCAAAGTAGAAGACCCAGAAATATATTTGACCAAATTTAAAAACTATGAATTAGTTGAAAATCCTATCAAGATTGCAAAGGCATTAATTCGACCAGTTATTTGTGCTCCTGAAGGCTATCAATTAATATGCGCAGATTATCGATCAATTGAAAATGTATTACTTTTATATGAAGCTGATGACCATGACGCTTTACAACTATTTGCAAAAGGACTATGTCAATATACAGATATGGCAGCATATATGTATGGCAAAGATTATGCAGTAGTTGAAAAGTCTGAAAGACAAGTAGGTAAAGTAGTTATTCTCGGATGTGGTTATGGCATGGGTCCAGATCGGTTTCTTGATACTTGTAAACAATGGGGAGTACCTATGGATGCAAGAACTGCAGAAGCTGCAGTAATGGCTTATAGAGCAAGGTATCCAAAGGTTGTAAAATTCTGGTATAGTTTAAAAGACGCAGCTGTATCAGCTATTCGTAATCCAGGACATACTTACAAAGTTAATAGGTGCGCATTTAAGTTAGTAAAAGACAAATCAGAAACTATATGGCTAATGTTAATATTACCAAGTGGTAGAGCTATATATTACAATAGCCCTTTTATTGAAGAAGATGGATATGGTGCTCAACCTCGCCATTGGGGTACAAATCCATATACCAAGAAATGGGATAAACTTAGATTAATCCCTGGTCGATTAACAGAGAATGTTATTCAGGGCTTGGCACGTGATGTTATGGCTAATGGATTATTAACTGTTAAAAAACAGATGCCAGAAATTTTATTATTGGCCACTGTTCATGATGAAGGATTAGGAATGTTAAAAAAGGAGGATATAAAATCAGATACATTAGAAAGATACAATAACGCTTTATGTACATTGCCGTCATGGTTACCTGGGCTACCCTTAGAAGCCGAGGGATGGATAGGAAAACGTTACAGAAAGGGATAGTCATGTCTATAATACGTTTAGTTAAAAATTTAGAACTGTCGGCAGAAGAAACAAAGGAGATTAAAAACAACCTCTTATCTTGGCCAATTGTGGCAAAGGAAATGTCGCAATGGGAAACACCACTTGAGGCCTTAAAATATTTGAAAGTCGAATTAGAAACTCGTGGCCGCATGTTTTATATTTCTCGCCTATATGGTCGTTGGCGAAAATTGCTGCCTCGTGATGATTGGAATCATATAAATAATTATTTAACTGAGGTACATCAACATGGGAAAGAAAGAAGCAGTGATTGAACAGTATTTAGTAATACAGATTAAAAAATTAGGAGGAGAATGCTATAAGTTTAAATCACCATTAAGAAAAGGAGTTCCTGATAGATTGTGTATATTACCTTATGGTATATTATTCTTTGTTGAATGTAAAACGGATAAAGGAGTTGTATCAAAACTGCAAACTATTGCCTTTAATAAATTAACTGAATTAGGTCAAAAAGTTGTAATAGTATCATCAAAAGCACAGGTAGATACTCTTATTAATTCGCTTCTAGAGGTAATTGCGAATGTTATCCAAAAAGATTCAGATGCTAAAAGAGCTGCAAGGGACGATAACGAAACGAAGTTATCTAAGACAAAATCCTGATCTACAATTAGTATTAAAATATGGACTAGATCCTTTTATAACCTTTGGTATTAATAGAACTAAAGCAATCGGCCAAGGTGAAGGTGTTATTAATGATATTACTTGGGCAATATTAGATAATTTATCGACCCTAAAAGGAATTACCAAAGAAGTAAAACAAGATATAGAAACATATATTACGACTCTAACATATGAGGAAGGTGAGCTGTTTAAAGCTATTTTAGGTAAAAAATTACGACTAGGTATAGCGGCCAAAGAAATAAATAAAGTTTGGCCTAAATTAATAGATCAACATGATGTTATGTTAGCTCAGCAGATTGATTGGTCTAGAGCATCATTTCCATGTTTAATAAGTCCTAAATTAGATGGTCTAAGAGCTATATATCGCAACGGCCAATTTAGAACTCGTAATGGAAAAGCTATAGTTGGAATAGACCATATACTTAATCGGCTAAGAGGAGCTCCGGTTCTAGATGGCGAACTTATAGTTCCGGGTCAAACTTTTTATACTTCATCAGGAAATATAAGAAGTTATCGTGATAGCCCAGATGCTTTATATTATGTCTTCGAAGTGCCATATTATAATTCAAATGAATTACAACGAAGGTTACATGAAGCTGTTAAATATATGACAACCCATATTCATATTGTGCCGCATGTACCAGTATATAATAAAGAAGAGGCTCTTAAATTATATCAAGAGTACCGAAATGAGGGTTTAGAAGGCGCTATTCTTAAGCCTTTCTTTTATTCTTATCAAGATAAACGAAGTTATGATTGGATGAAAATTAAACCCAAAGAAACTATTGATTTAAAAATAGTCAGTATATATGAAGGAGAGGGTAAATATGAAAATAATTTGGGCGGCGTTGTTGTTAATTATAATGGGGTTTTTGTTAGCGTGGGTTCTGGGTTTTCGGACGATCAACGAATTGCCATATATACTGATCCTAATAGTTATATTGGTAAATATATTGAGTTGGATTATCACGAAGTCACTCCTGACGGGTCTTTAAGAGAGCCGAGGTTTAAAAAGTTTAGGTGGGATAAATGAAGCTTCATGACTACCAAAAACGAGCAATTGATTTTTGTCTGACTAATAAAATAGCATACCTTGCTATTGATTTAGGAATGGGTAAAACAGCCATTGCTTTAAAAGTTATTGAGACTTTAAAGGTCAAAGCCCTCGTGATTGCCCCAGTTCGAGTATGTTATACTTCTTGGCCAGAAGAGATTAAAAAATGGACTCCTCAACTACGGTATCGTATATTACATGGTCCAACTAAAACATTAATAGGTGCTGATCGATATGACATACTATTAATGAATTACGAAGGTCTAAAATGGTTATCTAGGCAAAAGGGTAAATTTACTCGGCGAATGGTAATATTTGATGAAGCATCTATGGTCAAAGCACATGATACTTTAAGATTTGAGCTGCTAAAAAAGATGCAACCATTCTTTACAGATTATAGATTAGCATTATCTGCTACACCTTCACCAAATGGGTTACATGAACTATGGGCTCAATATTATTTATTAGACAGAGGTAAACGATTAGGCAAGAATATTACTGCTTTTAGAAACAAATACTGTACTAGCTTTTCCTATCCAGATATGCCTATTACAGTTTATAAAGTGGATCCACGATTCGAAAAGGAGGTATATGAAGCTATAGCGCCAATAACTTTTAGACTTGCTGCTGAAGACTATTTAAAGCTTCCTGAAATCACGTATAATGAGATAAAATTAGAAATGCCTACTTCACTATATAAGAAGTATAAAGAACTCGAAACAGAGTTCTTTATAGAGCTAGAAACAGCTAATGTAGTAGCTTTTTCGGCTACTTCGCTTAGTATGAAATTAAGGCAATTTATTCAAGGCTTTTTATATATTGATGATAAGGGAAACTTTGAAAAGATCAATCAAGTAAAATTAAATACACTTAAGGAGCTAATGGATACTGCAGCAGGTAATCCTATATTATGTGCTATTCAGTTTAAAGCTGAATTAGCCATGATAAAGGAACTGTATCCAAATACACCGGTAATTGCAGGAGGTACTCCGACCAAAGATAGTATAAAATACATTAATAAATGGAATGAAGGAAAAATACCTTTATTACTATGTCATCCTGCTAGTTTAGGTCATGGAGTTAATCTTCAAACTGGCGGCCATATAGTATTATGGTATGGATTACCCTGGAGCCTTGAGCACTACTTACAACTAAATGGTAGACTGTTTAGGCAAGGTCAACAGAAACATGTAATTGTACATCATTTAATAATGAATAAAACAATTGATTTAGCGGTAATAAAAGCTTTAAAGAATAAAGCGGCTAGTATGACTGCTTTATTAAAATACTTACGAGATTATAGGAGGAATAGCAATGCTTGAAATGACTATTAAACATAATGGTGAATTACGTACTCGTGTTATTGTTCAGGGCTATGCTGAATATAGATTCGGCTTTCATGTTACTCGAGTAAAAGACGGATTATATAGTTCAATTTATGAAGAACGTATATTTGAAGGGTGTACTTCAGAAGACCAAGCTTTTAGCTTATATGGTTCGTCTATAACATCCCATCATGCGGATAAGCAAAATGGTTAAGGTCATCTAGAATACGTTCAGCGCCACCTAATATATCCCAAAAATCATGGTAACGATAATAAGGTTGGTCTGCTGTAATATAACGCAAATCATGGTCATAAAGAATTATATCCACAGCTAATCCCAGTCTGTGCAATGAGTTTTTATGGCCATGAGTTGTTTCTCGTTCACAAATTTTACAAAAAGTCGGTTCTCTTTTTATTTCGTTAAAACAGTGATAATAAAATCCATCTGCTTGAATATGCGCCGATAATAAACATACCATTCTAGTAAATTCAATTCGTTTCTGACTTAGTTTCATTTTTTCTTTTTCTTTCGTTTATCTATTTTAGCCAAAGTACCATAAACATAGGCATCTTTTCTTTTACCCTTAAGCCCTTTTTTATTAGCAGTTCGTGTTAGCTGCCGATGAATCTTTTTTGGCATTTTAATTTACCTGTTTCTTTATGTCCTTTACATCAACTGATATTTCATTAAGTTTAGCATTTATATATCCTATTTGAGTTTGCATAATAGACAAGTTATTTTCAGCTCTATTTTGTCCCTGCTGACATTCATCATATCCTTTTAATAATGTCTGAATATGTTCTGAATTTCTTCTAATTGAAGCGGATAAGTCAGCAATAGATAAATCTTGTTGTTTTTGATATGTAAAGTAATTAATACCCATTACAATAATTAAACCAATAATAGCCGATACACTTACAAGAGGTATAGATAATTTAGTAACGTCTATAAGACCGTTTCTTTTAAATGCCTGTGGTTCTTGTGGTTCTTTTTCAGTTACCATGTCAATCCTTAATAGTCAAGCGAGATACCCACTGTATAGTCGGTATTAATTCTAATTTATCAGGTGATACTTTCCAAGCAGGAATATTTGCAAGGAGAATTATACCCGCCTCTTTAGCTTTTTGAAATATTAATTCAGAACAGAACCATCTATTTGGTCTTTGAATACACATACGTATTCTAAAGCCAAATACTCCTAAAAAATCATAGCCCTTACCAAGTTCTTGTTCTAAACCATGATAGAAAGCTTTGACTTGTTCTGGATTACAAGGTATTCTATATACATCAATAATAGTACCTTTTTGATGATTAGTATTCCAATGATTTCTTGTGACTCCTCTACGCCATGCTTCAATGACTTGATGAAACTCTCCATCTATTGGAGGATAAAATGCCGCAGAATGCGATACATTTGACCAAGTAAATAATTGAATATATTTAGATAATAAACTATGACCAGTATATAAACCTATGTATATATGTGCCATTTTAATATATTAAGGTACAATATTGATGTTTACCATGGCGTTCATGTACGAGTACAGTTAAGCCACGACCTGGAACCTCGCTGTCTTTGATAATCCAATCATTGTACTGATAATCAGCACCCTTTTCACCTACATGTTTTGGCATAGTACGTTTACCTAATTTCACTGGCCAAGTTTTTCCTCCGACTTCTATTAAAAATTCCTTAGGAAAAGAGGAATATGGCTTGTAAGTATAGTATTGATAATAAGGTGGATTACGTGTATCATGCAAACTTAATGTCAATTTATGTTTTGAAGGATCTGTTATTATTACCGGAGGTTTTGTAGGCTCAGGTTCAATCGGTT
>CAYWMU010000004.1:0-7372 GCA_964459395.1 uncultured Bacteriovorax sp. | reverse complement strand
TTGGTTTAGGTAGTTCAGGCATATTTGATATATCACCATAAATAATACTACATTTTGAATCGCGATAATAAACAGCTAAATTAGCAGGCTGTCCTTTAACTGCTACTATACAACCATCAGCAACTACATCACCAAAAAAGATATTATCATTAGCCCCCAATTTATAAATCCGTACTGAATCACTAGCGCATCCTGATAATATAAAAAAGGCAAGAACTACAATAGCCATACATATTTTAGCGCCCATATTTTAACTCCAACATTTTGATGCCCATTCGACCTGCAACATATACTGTTGCTAGCATATAGATCCAAAAGGGCTCTCCAGTAGTATTATTAGTTAAAACAACACCTATATGATCAGTTAACTGTTCTACTTGCTGAGTAGTTTGCTGAATCTGTTCAGGAGTTACATAAGCATCTAAGCCCAACATTTTCAGAAAAAATCCTACTACTACCCAAAATTCAGGTTCTTTATACCTATCTTTAATGGACATTAAACTACCTCCTGTACCACGGGATCATAGACATTCATAAAGAATTTTGTATCCCATACTTGGCCATTAGTATGTGCAGGATCAAATATTGTCAGTCGACATAGGTATCTACCGGCTAATAAATCTTCAATAAAGCCAAAAGCACAATGGACCTTACCACTTGCGCCATCAGTAGTCCAATCAAAAGTGCCTGTTTCTACAGCTGAATCAACTTGATAACCCGTTTCTGTAGTGAGAACCATTCTTGTGACGCCGGTAGATATTAAGTCAACGGCTACATCACCCGCTTTTACTATAAGTGTAAAAATATTATCATGATTCAAATAGGCATCGACATCAAATTCATCCATAATAATCTCTTAGGTTAAAGTAATGTCAAAGGCTCCTGATGCAATTTGTACGGTATCACCGTCTCCAACAGAAACTGCCGGATCATTATCATACCATAAAATATTACCACCAGATGCTGCATCTACTAAACATGCAGCTTCAACAGTTTCTCCAGTACCTGTTAAAGTACCAAAGTCAATCACACCATTATTATCAACTGCGCCACCTGAAGCTGCGTTCCAAGAAGAATGGGCTTCACGTGCATAACCAGTCATATCAAGTTCATCGATAGTTGAACCAGTACTACTATCTAATATAGCCGCTTCACATAATGCTACATATATAGTAGGTGCTGTTAAAGCAGTGTTCCTGAAAGCATGATTAAGTAATGCATGAGCTAGATAGTCTGACATATCGCCAGCAGTACCAGTAATAGTAATTTGACCAGAAGGAACAGTTACAGTTTTACCGCTATCTACGGCTTTAGCAGTTCCAAATGAGCCGTAAGCTAATGCATTGCCACCAGTTGATGCATCAAATATAGCCCAATAACCAATAGTGCCCCATGATCCTGTAGCCTGAGGAAATTTAACATCTGCATTTTGAGTAATAACTCGACTTACAGGTGCACCGAAAGTAATAGCCGTTCTAGCATAGCCATTGCCTACTGGTTCTGTACCACTACCTCCCGTATCAGTAAAATCAGTGGTTGATAAAGCCAGATAAACTGCCGTGGGAGAACTCCAAGCAGCAACTCCTAATACTAAATCCAACGCCTTATTTTCTGCATAATCACACCAGCTCCCCATTTTAAGTCTCCTCTAATGTTTTTAGTTCGGTTCCAAATACGAGAGTTTTAGATACCCCTCCGTTTTCAATACTTTTAAACGGTACTTCTTTTTCTAAAGAACTACCGACAGTGAAAATATTAGGCATAACTTCAAATACAAAATCACTTTCTGCTTGGGCTTTAAAACTCGCACTACAATTAGCCTCAACAAACCATACAAGTCTAAATACGGCTTTATCAGAAGTTTTAAAACTTGCTTCACATTGAGCTATAAGTGTCTTATCTATACTGAAATAAGGTACATTAGTTGTAAAACCTGTATCGCTATGAATTGCTACTGATGTTATTATTAAATCAATTAATAGAACATCATTATCTAATAAAGTATAATCAGAGTCTACTAGCCATACAAGATCAGTATCTTCACCAGTAGTAAAATTAGGTGCATTTGTAGTGAAACCTGAAGAGCATGATGCAGAAAGGTTTGTCACGACAGAGGAGTAACCTACAACCGTATCCATTTGGGCAGGTGTCAATGCTTCATCAAAAATCTTGACAAAGTCGATTACGCCGAAAAACTGAGCAGAACCATCTGCTTGATACCCTATACGGAATTCAGCATCATCGGGCGACATTGCCGCATTAAACTGACCTGTTACATCAGTGCCAAGAGGATCTCCATTTGCATCATATAATCTGATTCTATAGGACCGGCCATCCGAACCAAGAGAAATAAAAGCGATATATGCCGTATAGGTTTGAATCGATGTAGCATGGTAAGCTATATCATAATTAGCCCCGCCATTTATGCCAATTTGAAAAGCAACAACTCCATTGGAATAAACTGTCAACCGCCATGTTCTTGCACTCGTAGCTGTATTATATTTACCACAAATGTGCATAGTCGCTGGTTGTGAAGAACAAGCAAACCAGGCGCAACAAGAAAAAGCTAAATTGTTATTTGATGATTTCCCTGGAAAATCAGAAGTCAAATTTGCATCAGTTCTATAAAGATACTGTCCAGTAGAAGTGAACAGTGCGGAGTAATCTCCTTCCCATTTTAAGTCTGAATAAACCCCTGCTCCGGAATTAGTAAGGGTATTGCCATTCCCGGAACTATCAATCCCGATATTGCCAAGCCCTTCAAACCGATAATAGGCGACCTCGGACATTTATTCTCCCATGAAAGAAAACCCGCATTCAGGACCGAATCCCCGAGGATTGCCACCCGTGCCGATTTCAATTACAATCCTATCTCGTTCCTGTGCGACAACCTTTACCATCAAGGGGGATGGTAAATAAAATCGGGTAGACATTTACCTTACCTGAACTGGTTGACCTGCTTCTCTAGACATTTTTTGTGTAATAGCAATACGTCGTTCTTTTGAAAATTTAACTTCAGCATTATTTGGAAAATAAATCATAGAACCATCATCTGTTTCTAAAAAACGAAGTGGTTTATCTTCAAGAAAACCATCTCCAATAACCTTTTTAACTGTTGACCAAAAGATACGATTAGGTACTCTGTATTTTACTGTATAAGATATTTCATTCATTTTAAGGCCTCACTCGCATAATATAAATACAAGTCAAAAACTTTGGTCTATTTTCATTATTAGATGTTTGAGATGTAGTTTGAGTTCCTAACCAACTGGTATTACCATGATTATGAGTAGCACCACTTCCTGTTGCTGCTGTATAAGTTGTTGCATGATAAGGATCTCCTGATTTTGGTTGTACAAGCCAATTACTAGTTCCGCTCTGAACCCATATAGCGTCACTCCATCTACAAGTATGAGTATGTGAGGGTATTTGAGATTCAGTTAGTGCTAAACTACCAGTAGTATGACTATGTCCAGACACAGTATGAGTGTGACTACTTGAATTATTACCGCCATAAACTCCTGCAGCAAGGTCACCTTGTAGAAAACGATCATCTGTTAAATTTGGCAAATAACGTCCAGGGCCATTAAATATAGGGCTTGATGCATCATTAAGAGCTGCACCATTACATACTTTATACCATGGTGAAAGTAGAGTATTAACTGCAGTTACATCATTACCTATACGATTTGTAAAAGTATTATTATTACCATCAGCAAAACTACCGCCTATAAAGGCAAATACAGCCCCTACTGGTACACCTATATTCCATGCACCAACACCATCTAAACGGTATTTTGCGTTTCCTTGAAAAGCGATTTTAGCAAAACGTTGACCTGCTATTTGGTCAATATTTCCTGCCACTAGTATATCAGTACTAGTAGCAGTGCCTAATGCTGTTAGTTCTGTAATATCAATTGAAGGCATATTACTCTCCTATGCTACTTTCATAATATACAAACAAGATAAAAACTTTGGTCTATTTTCAGAGTTAGCTGATCCTGTATTACCAGTTCCTCCATATCCAGTAGCGCCAGTTCCATCATAACTTGTATAACTTGTTCCCGCATTACCTGTATAGCCACCACCATGTGTATGAGTTTGACCTGAACCAGTATCAGAAACGTATAATTCTGCAGGAGGACGTTTAATATTTTTATATACGACGTTAACCCAATGTTTTCCTGTAGGTTCATTTATTGTCGTAACTGAATAAAAATGATTATGTAATGGTATTTGCGCAACTGATAAAGCAGTCCCTGCAATTGAATGATTATGACTTGGACCAGTATGTCTATGACTTGGACCAGTATGTTGATGACTTGGACCAGTATGAGTGTGTGTAGATGTAGTTACACCACCTATGGCTCCCATAGTAGCATCGCCTTGTATAAAACGATAGTCGGATAAATTTGGTAAATATTTACCGGCTCCGTTAAAAATACCGCCTCCCATATCAAGTTCAGCACCATCACAAACATACCATCCAAAGCCATTAAGATATTCATTCGCAGCTGCTATAGTATTATTGCATAAAACAGGAACAAATGATCCATTAGAACCATCACTAAAATGCCCACATATCCATGGTACAATTAGTCCTACAGGTAATTGAGCAATTTGAGCTAAAATTAATTCACAAGCGGCTTGCGCAGCTTCAGCTTCATCAGCAGAGGTGGCTGCATTTGTTTCAGATATTGCAGCATTAGATGCAGCAAGTTCTGCAGCTTCTTGTGCAGCTTGTGATAAGTCAATAGCACTAACAGCTAAATTTATATAGGTGGCGTCAATAAATACTTCCCATCGACCTGCTGCTAGATCATCTTCAAAAGTAGTAGATGTATGTGACTGAATACATATATAATAATGCGAACCCGGTACTATTACAGTATCGCCTAATTGATAAACTCTATCAGCAATCCATGTACCTGACCAACGTTGCGGAGTAATAGCATCTTCAACCATAATTTTCATATGCTGAAGAAGCATTACTGTTTTATCTAATGCAGACTCTAAAAGAGCCATATCAAATTCATTATTATTAACCCATTCTGTATCTTGCGTATAAGGTATTTCTCGTACTATTTCTATGATTCCGGCTTCTTCAGCCATAAGCATATGAACAAGACCACCTGTAGTATAAAGAGTAACTGAATAATCTGTTTGATAAATTAATTGTTCTCGAACACCTGTGGCAGCGGGTATAAAATAGACTACTATATTTGTTTCATCCAATGCGCGAAAATCAAAAGGATAGTCTCCTGGACCATCATAATCATATTTTCTTGTTGGAAATATTTCTGTTACGGTCATTATTGCGCTCCTCGTAATTTTTTCAGTTTATCGGCCTTATAACGATCTTCAGCTAATTCAGTAGCATATGAATAACGATTTTGTAAACTAAAGCCAGGTAATTCCATCATATATTTACGAACAGCTTGACGATGTGCAGCTATGATTGTATTAACTTCTGATCGTTGTACACGTTCATTTGGCCAAGATAAAATTTTAGGCATTGCTTTGTTTAATATATCGAGTAGAGGAGGCAATTTACCTGGTATACCTTTTGCTATATATTCATTAAACTGATCAATTTCAGGTTTATGAAATCGAAAATGCTGAACTTTATCATATAATTCATCTTGGAAATAATATGTAGGTTCTTGAATATCAGCTTTCATTTTCACTAAGGCTTTTACAACAGGATGATCACCTAAAAACGGATCATCTGCTAAATCTCGTGATCCAGGTCCATTAAACCTATCATATCTCATTGGCCAACCAAATAAAGTATAAGCATTTTGAACTGTTTTAGATAATTCAGGAATTTGAGCAGCCCAATAATCTCCGGCTTGATTTATATCCTTTTTGTGTATATCAGAGCCTCTTGTAAACTTTTCTATTATGAATCTATTACCTGTTGGCAATGAATGAGTACCTAATTTTTCAGCAAATCTAAATAATTTTGTTAAATTGCCTTCTTCAGCAGCTTCTTCAAAAACACTTAAAAACTCCGATACATTACGTGCCCAAAATTGGTCATATGCCACCATAGTCATAGGCTGCACAAATTTAGCAAATGTTTCTAATAGCTCTTTACTGTGAATACCTTCAACTTTTACGTCAGCTAAAATTGTATCTTTATCTAAATTGGTCACCCAATCACTATACATAGCTACAATTTTAAGTAAGTTGCCTATAGGGCCCAAACTATCAAGCTTAAGATGTTCGCCTTTATAATTAATACTAAATTCACGTAAACCTTGAGATTCTAAAAGTTCTCGAGTCTGTCTATTTTTTGGAAATTGACCAGTTAGATACGGCGATAAAACTGCAGCCATTGATACTAATAATCCCGATCCCCAAATCATTTTTGACCATGCATCATATCTTATATTTGGATTACTAGACAATAGTTCTTGACGAAAAGCCGGAAAAGCCATAGCAAATGGTGATCTTTGAAATCCATATTCTAGTGAGTTGGCAATGGCTCTTTTAAAAGGTACAATCCATCGTAATCCTGGTAATGTATCAGCGTAACTACTTGTAATCCATTGCAAAGTTTGATGCATTGGTCGACCCATAAAAGTCCGATTCTCTGCATCTGCAATCATACTTTTTACAAATAATGGATTATCTAATAATTGTTTTCGAGCAGTTGTTATATTAGGAGCTAAACCTTGTCGTACTCTACGCATAGCGTTTTCAGCTATGAAAACCTCAGCATTAGCTATTTTATATGATATATCTGCATAATTTAACATAGTACCAGGCATGTTTTGTATCGTGCCGAATACGTCTGCAGATGCTGCTAATACATTCTCAATACTAAATTTAGATTTATCAGGAGCTCTAAGTGCTTGACCAGTTATAAATCGTTTATTTAGTTCAATACGAGCATTAGTACCAAATGCAGCAGGCCATCCTCTTTTAGTTAAAGCTTGTTCAAACATTTCACCAGCTCTAGGAGAAATAACGCCTCCTTTTCCGGTAAATGCAAAACGCATGGCTTGAATAAAACCGGATGCTAGTCCAGTTGCACTAGCTACAGCTTCAGAAAAATAGGTTTTATTTTCGGGCGCAGCTAATATAGTTAAAGCAGCTCTAGTTAAAGTTTCTCCTGGCCTAGTTAATAAGGCTGTAGCATTAGCACAGAAGTTAGTAATATGTGTTGCAGGTCCTGCAATGAGATTATTAACATACATTTCATATGCTACATTAGTAACAGTTGCTACTTTTCGTTTGTCAATTTTTGGTTGCGTACTTGGAACTTTTCGTTCAGGTTCTGCTACTGTTTTAAATGACGCATCTTGTGGTGCCGGTGGAGCTTGGGCCGGTGGAGCTTGGGCCGGTGGAGCTTGGGCCGGTGGAG
>CAYWMU010000003.1:33613-46275 GCA_964459395.1 uncultured Bacteriovorax sp. | reverse complement strand
TAAGGATCAATTGGATTGGCCTTAAGAGTGAAAGGAGTTAAAACTAGAACCCATAGAATGGTGAGACTTCTCATAAACACTTCCTTGTAAAATATGAGTCACTAGTATCTTGTCCCTTTAAGAAAGGAGTGCCATTAAAAAAAAGCTTAAAGATTCTAACATTACTCCTTAATAGCTTCGGTTAATACCTGATCATTTTTCTGTGATTCCCACCAAGCAATAAATTGTTGCTCAGATCGAGAACGAACGAGTTCACCGAGACGAGGGGTAACAATTTTGATTTTTTCTTCTTGGGCCAGTTTGTATGCGCGCTCAATAGGCTCGTTCCAAGGATGAAGAGAGAGTGTGAACATTCCCCAATGGATAGGGACAAGATGGTGAGCATTGATGTCTTTCATCGCTTGAATTGTTTCTTCAGGGTGAAGATGAGAGTGAGGCCATCTTTCATTGTATTGCCCATTTTCGATAAAGGCATAATCAAAGGGTCCATACTTTTGACCAATTTCTTTAAAGTGATCGCTATAACCTGTATCTCCGCTAAAATAAATTTTTTCTTTCTGGCCTTGAACTACCCAAGAAGCCCAGAGAGTAGAGTTTGCATCAAAGAGGGTGCGGCCAGAGAAGTGTTGAGCAGGAGTGGCGGTAAAAGTAATACCATCTTTTTCAGTAGATTCATGCCAGTTGAGCTCAGTGATAAAATCAGGTTTAACTCCCCAGCTTTTAAGATGTCGAGAAACACTTAATGGGACGAGGTACTTAGTTTTTTTCTTACTAAAGAATTTAATCGTCTTTTTATCAAGGTGATCGTAGTGATCGTGAGAAATAACGATAAAGTCAATCTCAGGAAGTTCTTCTAAGCTTAGAACAGGAGGCTGAAACCTTTTGACAGCAAAACTTACAGGAGAAGCTGCTCCTGAAAAGATGGGATCAATGAGAATATTTTTTCCATCCATATTGAGAAGAATGGTTGAATGTCCAAACCAGATGAATTTCATGGAATCATCTTGGGCAAGAAAAGATTCAAGATCAGGGCGCACTTCGGGAAGTTTATCCTTGGGAATGCGATCTCCTTGATCGAGAAATACTTTTTTCATGAGAGTGATGCGCTCAAAAAAAGTAAAATTTGCAGAAGACTTCTTCGGGTTAGTATTAGAATACTTTGGGCCCGATGACATACATCCAGCTAGAAGAACAAGAGAAAGAATATATTTAATCATTTGAAAACTCCGTAGCATTTAAAATTTCATCAGCTCTCCAGTTAGGAACATCATGACTGAGAGTGGAGAGTAAAAAATCAAACTTTTTTTCCGCTTCAAAACGAAGCTCCGGGTCGCTCACACCAAAGGCCGTTTCTCTCCATTGTGGAACACTATTTAATCTTACTTTAAGAGCACTTAAAAAAAGGTCGGCCCAAGTCGGGGGGCTAAATGTAAAATTCAGAGCAAGAGCATCTCCCTCTGCTTCAGTGGAATGCCAAACTCCTCGCGGAACAAAGAGAAGAGAGCCTGGTTTGAGATCAAAAGAAATTGAATTCTCCGGCATACTTTCAGGCATTTTTTCTTCAAGGTAACTTTGCAGTTCCTCATCAACCTCATGACCTAGGGTATGTCTCACTGTAGGATTGGCAACAGTATGATTAGGGGCCAGGGTCCATTTTTTAGTTCCATGAATTTGAAGAACTAAATTGATGTTTTGATCAAAGTGGGGAGCTGTTCCTTTACCATGAGGAGTAGCGTAAATGAGGCTTCTTCCAAAAGTGAGTTGAGAGAGACCTAGTTCTTTTCGGAGAGCTTCCACCCATTCTTGGAGAACTGGGCAGTGGAGATGAGCGTTTTTAAAGAGAAGGCCCATCCCATTCTTAAAAAGTTTCATAGCATCTTGGGAGTTAACCTCAATAGAGCTTACTTCATCGCGAGCATCTGGTAAGTGGGCACTTACTGAGTGAGGCCAGAGTTTAAGAAGATTTTCCAATGAACTTAGTTGAGGTAAACCTCGCAGAACTTCAAGTTCATTTTCTTCATGGTGAATAACAAAGGGTTGATTGAGTTCATAAAGACTCAAGAATTCACTACGATCCATGGGATGCAAGAGGCTTTTTAAGTAATTCATGAATCTATCCTACCAAATAGGGGATTTAAGTGCTAATTAAAGTCATGGCCAAACTAAGAAAAGATACTAAAAAAGTTTCAAATTCCACTAGAGCAGTAGGTGCTGAGCCGGAAGCCGCTTTTAACTGGTTTCCCGGTCACATGATGAAAGCACTCAGGGAAGTTAAGGCCCGAGTAGATAAAGTGGATTTAGTTCTAGAAATTCGTGATGCACGTCTGCCCCTTGCTTCTGGAAACAGTCTCCTCAGAGAAGCAGTGGGTGGAAAAAGTCGTTTGACTCTCTTGAATAAAGCAAATCTTTCAGATCCTGAAGTTAATAAAGCTTGGGAAGAGTGGTTTACTGCGAATAAAGAAGAATTTTTATTTATTAATTGCCTGGATAGGGCTTCTTTAAAGGAAGTGATAGCTAAGGCCAAAACCATTATTGAGAACAAAAGAAAGCAAAGTGGCGGTGATAACATCGCTGACAAAGATAAATACAAGTTTATGATAGTTGGTCTTCCTAATACTGGGAAATCTACTTTTATTAACTCCGTTGCGAATCGAAATGCTGCTAAAGTGGCCAATAAACCAGGACAAACTCAAGTTCAGCAGTGGATTAATGTCGATGATCAAGTGGATTTATTGGATACCCCGGGAATTATGCCGGCCCGTATTGAAGAAGAGGTGCATAAAACTTGGATGAGTATCATCAATGCTATTCCTGATCACGTTGTGAGTGATGATGAAGGGGCCTGTTACCTTGTAAATTCTTTTTTAAAAAGGAAAAATCCTGAATTTAAGGATCGATATAAATTTGATTCTCTAGATATGGGACTTGAAGAAGCTCTTACTCATATTGCTAAAGTCCGTGGATGTTTAAAGCACAAAGGTTTACCGGACCTTGATCGAGTCTATAAGCTTATTCTTATCGATTTTCGGGAAGGTCTTTTAGGTAGGATATCTCTGGAAACTCCTCCTCGCATTCATTCTTAGCGATTTGGCAGATTTCTCCATAGGTTGATGAGATGCCTTCATCACTTTCATCATAGGTACTCATGATTTTAGCAGGATGATCATCTTCTACCTTGTCCCCGATGGAATAGTTTATTTTCTTTAAAATCTTTCCTTCAGCACATTCTACTAAATAGTTGGCCATAGAACCGCAGTTATTTCTCAGGAAGTGGTAATCAAAAATTGGATACCATTGACGATCTTCTAAATCTGTTTTTTGATGGACTGTCATTTTTTTGGCAATACAGTGAAGTCTTTTTTCGAAATTTTCTTCTAGGTCAATCTGACGATGATGAACAGGGAAGCATTCTTCACCTTCGCCATTAAAACGTTTAAAAAAAATATCTTCGCTATAAAGAAAAGCATCCCCTCCAAAGTAGCTTCCTTTAGCAGTAAAAGGTGTACCAAAGGTTTCGCCTTTAACTTTGAGGTAGATATGCTTAGTGTTAAAGATCATTCGATTGATAACGATGTGAGAAGTCACAGGTAAAGGAATAGTGCATACCTCCACCTTCGTCGTCGTTACATATCCCAAGACATTAAAAGTCGTCATGAAAAGTAATAAAGTGATGAGAGACTTCATAATCTTCCCTTTTATAACAATGTAAGATTATTTCTCTTTGAAGAAGGGTCTCACTTCCTGTTTAATATCCTACTAAAAAAGAATGGCATTATTTAAGGCCATGTGAAAAGGGGTATTGATGAAATTTTGGAAGTTAGTGGCCGTGGTCAGTTTTCTATTAAGCAGCACAGGAATGCTTTGGGCCTTTCCTCAAGCCCCGGTAAATGATCTCGATTTTAAACCTAATATGGCCCTTTTCTCAAATGGCTACGATTTTTCAGGAATCGTAAAACTTTCTAACTGTTCTGGAAGCTTAGTGATTTTAGAAGGGCAGCATATGAACGCAAAGGGACTTGTTCTAACAAATGGTCACTGCGTTCCTAAAGGTATCTTTGGCGGTCTTATTGGACCTCAAGAAGTTATCGTAGATAAAAAAGTAAAAAGAAAAATGAGACTCTTTAAAGATCAGAGAACTCTTTTCAATATCACATCCACTAGAATCGTTTATGCGACAATGATGGATACAGATATGGCCCTTTATGAACTTGATGAGAGCTACCAGGAAATTCTTAATCGTACCGGCGTTCATCCACTGGTACTTTCTTCCAAAAGACCAATGGAAGGTACTCAGATTGAGATCATTTCAGGTTATTGGGAAAGAGGTTACTCTTGTGGTATCGATAAGTTTATCTACAAACTTCAAGAAGGAGACTACTTCTTTAAAGACTCAATTCGCTATACGGAAGGTTGTAACACTATTGGTGGAACTTCAGGATCACCTATTATCGACGCAGCAACTCGTGAAGTGATTGCGGTCAATAATTCTGCCAACGAGTCAGGCCGCAGATGCACAATGAATAATCCTTGTGAAATTGATGAATCAGGGGAACTTCTTGTTTTAAGAGGCGCGAAGTACGGTCAGCAGACTTACAATGTCTATAGCTGCTTAACTGATAATAAAGAATTCTCTCTTTCTACGAGAGGATGTTCTCTTCCAAAATAATTCTCTTAACTCGGGGAGAAATCCCCGAGTCTGATACAAGTCATTATAAATTTAGATTATAAATTGAATCATTTGATGCTACTTTGGAGTCTTCAAGGAGTTTTATGAAAATTGCTTTTTTTGATTCACGACCTTTTGAAAAGGAAGCTTTTCTTAAAGAAAATGCTAGCTTTAATCATGAGATTAATTTTTTAGAAGTTAAATTAGATTCAACGACGGCCCAAGTTGCCGCAGGACATCCCTGCGTCTGTGCTTTTGTGAATGCAAATTTAAATGCCGAAACATTAAAAGTTTTAAAAGAAGGCGGAACAGAGTTAATCGCATTGAGGTGTGCTGGCTTTAATAATGTCGATCTTGAGGCCGTCAAAAACCTTGGAATGAGAGTTGCTAGAGTCCCTGAATATTCACCCTATGCAATTGCTGAACATGTTGTGGCCTTAATTCAAACTCTCAATCGTAAAACCCATCGTGCTTACAATAGAGTAAGGGAGAGTAACTTTTCACTAACAGGCCTTATGGGGTTTGATCTAAATCAAAAAACTATTGGTATTATAGGTGTAGGAAAAATTGGGAAAGTTCTTGCTAAAATAATGAATGGATTTGGTTGTAAGGTTCTTCTCAATGATCTTAATCCCGATGAAAGTTTTGCTAGCTCCATCAATGCCAAGTATGTTTCTTTGACAGATATCTATAAAGCGTCCGATATTATTTCTCTCCATGTCCCTTTAACTCCTCAAACAAAGTATATGATTGATGAATCAACGTTATTAGAGATGAAAAAGGGAGTGATGCTCATTAACACTGGCCGTGGGGCCCTCATAAATACCAAGGCCCTAATTAATGCTCTTAAAACTGGTCAGGTGGGTTATGCAGGACTTGATGTTTATGAAGAAGAAGAGAACTTCTTTTTCCAAGATCTTTCCGGTCAAATTTTAAGCGATGATACTTTGGCCCGTCTTCTAACATTTCCTAATGTGCTCATTACGAGTCATCAGGCCTTCCTTACTAATGAAGCAATGAGTGCCATTGCAAGTATTACACTAGGTAATGTTTCAGAATTTGAAAAAGGGGAGACATTAAGTAATGCAGTTGTTTAAGCAAGAAGAAGTTCTCAATTTCTGGTTCAAAGAGCTAACTCCAACTGATTGGTTCGCAGGAGGCAATGAATTAGATAATCTTATCAAGGAAAGATTTCTAGCTTATCTTGAAGCTTGCTCCAAAGGTGAGTTGTTTTCCTGGCGAGAAACTCCTCGAGGGCGTTTAGCAGAAATTATTATCCTCGATCAGTTTTCTCGAAATATTCACCGAGGAACTCCTTTGGCCTTTTCAAATGATGCTTTGGCCTTGGCCCTTGCTCAGGAAATGGTATTTCATAATTTTGATAAGCAGCTTTCCTTAGAAGAGCGCTCTTTTTCTTACATGCCCTATATGCATAGTGAGTCTTCTTTAATTCACATAGAGGCCATGAAATTATTTTCTATTCCTGGCCTCGAAGAAAATTTGAAATTTGAAATTGAACATAAGAATATCATTGATCGATTTGGAAGATATCCTCATCGAAATAAAATTCTAGGGCGAACTTCCACTCCTGAAGAAATAGAGTTCATGAAAGTTCACCAAGGTTTTTAAGTCGTGGCCGTTTGACGTCTTGATATTCTCTTACCACTTCGCACAGTTTGGTTCTCATGGAGTGCAGAGAGTTGTCCCAGTGCAAAGGAGCCAATTGCAAGTCCTAAGTCTCTCAAAGCGATATCATAGTAACTTCCAAGCATGAGTAGATTAAGAATAATTCCTAACATCCAGAGACTAACGATATAAGAAAAAATTCTCGGTCTTAAGAGCACACCGATACCAGCAATGACTTCAATTATTCCAACTCCTTCCATAAAAGTCTGAGGTGTGATGTTGAACATACTTGGAAAAATAGGTGCAAGATACTGAGTCCATTCAGTAAGGTTGTTAAAGAATTTGTCAATACCTGCCAAAATCGGAGCGAAGACAAATGCCACCTTTAAAACCCAGTAGGCATTCTCACTAAATCTCAAATCATTCAAATTAATAACGTTTCTGCTATTCATAATGACCTCCCAAAAGTTTCGTTGCAATTAATGGGCCTTATGGAGTTGTGAGTAGCTCGTTATCAATGTCTTCAATTTGCTCCTGCATTTGTTTAATCGTGGATTTTTGACTTTCAAGTTCTTGCTCTTGTTCCCTCATTTCTTCTTGTTGAAAACGTAATTCCTCTTCTTGCTCCTGAATTTGTCTTTGAAGGCTATTTGATTGTTCACAAGCGCTTAAACAATTTTGTCGTTCTTGATAGCTTTGATAAGACATTTCAGTAGCAGAGGTATCGTACTTGATAGGACACTCAACTTGGCAGTTTCTCGTTTGAGCATGAAGTGAAGGGATTAAACAGGAAAGAAGAATAAAATATTTCATAGAACCTCCTTCTTCACTTTTTAATTTTAAAGACTAGTTAGTGGATTTTGTTTTTTTTCATTCTAAAACTTGAATTCCAGAGTTAATGACTCAGGGTAAAGAGAGAGGAGTATTTTTCCTAGTCTCTTAAAGTAGCAATTAATAATTTCTTATACTTACTATGCTAGTAAGAAGAGAGGGGCTTTGCCCCTAATCGAATCATCATTTTATTACCTAAAGTGCCGATTATTATAGTGTTAGTGACCTTAACCAGTGGGGCATTTTATAGCACTCAAGTTTATAATGTATCTCATTTTTCTTTTTGGAATATCTGCCTGTGTAGGCGGAGGGGAAACTAGCAGTCAAAAGCCAGAAGTCAGTAAGAGATCTTATGTCGTACAAGGAAGTGCTGCTTCAACATTTGAAGGAGGCTTTCTTAATTTTAAAGTCTCACCAGTTAGCACTCTCAACGAACCACAATCTCTTCTTTGGGAAATTACAGATGAGTGGGGAACTGTAGCAAGTCCATATTTCTTTTCTGATAATGGCAGTGCAATGCTGCTTGCTAATCAATCAGAAGTTTATATTGGGGTTTTCCCTTTGAAAGGAAAAATCCCTATTGGAGGAAAGAAATTTTTTATTCGAATTTATATTGGTAGTGAAACTCATATCCATGAGTTCCGAGTAAAGACTTTCTTTGATAATGACGGCGAAGATGATGGATCAGTTCATACTGTTTCGATTACTGGTTTCGATAATAGTAAATTTGTTAACAGACAAAACAGTAATCTCTATTCGGTAAGTGGAGTGTGTTCAACAGTTGGTGGTGGGATTTTAGTGACTGCTACTCAAAGTGGAAACTCTGTAACGAAGTCTGAAGTTTGTGGAAGTGATCAAACATGGAGTGCAGGTCTAAATCTAGCAACTCTCAATGACGGAGTAGTGAATATTAATGTTAAGCACTCACTTGGTGGTTCCATCGGTGAAGCAAATGATACAATTACTAAAGATACCACACTCCCTGATGTAGCTGTGTTATTGCCGAATGCTAATACAGGTATTAGGGCCCTAACTGCTTCAAGCTTCAATTTAAGTGGAAGTTGCTCTGAGAATAATCAAATCGTTACGGTTCAGGGTGTGAATCAATCTGGCGGAACAACTAGTGTAACGACTGAATGTTTTGGTTCTGTTTGGTCAACAGCTCTGGACGTTTCTCTATTAGCTGATGGACCAATTAAAGTTATCGTTCATCACCAAGATATTGCAGGTAACAGTTCTTCCACTGAAAGAAATTATTTTAAAGACACTGTCTTACCTCAGGTAACCATTACTTCTCCTGAAAATGGGACAGTCATTAACTCCCAAAACTTTAACTATCTTAACTTTCACGGTACTTGTAGTAAAAATGGTTCAAGCATTAAACTCTCTGGCGATACGACTCAAGAAAATCCTGTTACTTGTATTAATGGTCATTGGAGTGTTACAGGAAGAACAATCTCAGGAGCCGATGGCCCTAAAATTGTGACAGCTACAGTTACAGATGCTGCGGGAAATGTATCGTACACAAGTGTGGGGATATTAAAATACACGACACCTCCTACTGCTGTGATAACGAACACTCCACAAATCAATGATCAGGAACTCGATATCAGTGTTGAAGGTGTAGGAGTAACTCATTATCGATATAAAATTGGTAATGATGAAATGGAGTGTGGCCCATCCTCATCTGGCTACTCATCAACTTCTTCTGTACTAGAACCTATTGATGATGATTTAGGAGACGATGGGGACAAGAAAATATGCGTAGTAGGTATTGATACTTATGGTAATACTCAAGCCTTTAGCAGTGCCACTTTCTATACTTGGGAAAAAGACACGACGGTTCCTATAACCGTATCATTCACAACTCCTGCTCCAAATGCAAGAGTTAATGCCCTAAATATGGCCTCTTTCAATGTGGCAGGGACATGTTTAAATAATGGAACAAATTCGATTACAATATCAGGAGTTTTTGGAACTCAAACAATTGATTGTACCGACAATAACTGGTCTGTTAGTCTTGATTTATCATCTCTTCCTAATGGGCCTGTTCAAGTAAATGTCACACATGCTGGTGTGAATATTTCAAGGGCATTTCAGAAGTACGTATCCACTCCCGCTATTTCTTTTACTGCACCTGCTGAGAACTCCTTCATCAATAAGAATAATTATTTAAATTTAAGATTAGAGGGAAATTGTAATGCTTTTAGTTCAGAGCCTAATGTGCGGATTGTTGGTGGGGTAAGTCCCGTAGAAGTGACCTGTAATGGTGAGAAATGGTTGGCGAATGTTACGTTTCCTAATAATGCTTCTTCAGCTATTAATGTCTCTGCAACTCTGACAGATGAAAATGGAGATGAGGCAACTGCTAATCGCTCTTTCATATTGGATACCTTAAATCCTTCAGTGGGATTTACTTCTCCGGCCGAAGGGAGCTACGTAACTAACCTCAATATTACGAATTTTCTTTTAACAGGAACCTGTAGTGACAATGGTACTGGAGTTGTGGAGATCACTCATAACTCCGTGTTACTTGAAACCCTCGATTGTGTTGGTAACAGCTGGTCAACGGGATTAGATTTATCTAGGATGAGTGATGGAGTCATCACTTTAGCTGCTGTTCATACCGATGCCGCAGGAAATAGGGCTCCTACTTTTAGAAATTTTGAGAAAGTTTCTACGAATCCCGTTGCAGTGTTAAACGGAGTTCCTACTCCAATTAGTTCTAGTAAGTTCCTCAATATTTCTGTAACCGGTACAGATATTATTCAGTATCGTTACAAAGTAGGGGATCTTACTCTCGATTGTTCAATCAATAGTGGATACTCTAGTCCTCGTCCAGTGAGCTTACCAATTACTGATGACCTTGGAGCAGATGGACACAAGAAATTATGTGTACTAGGGATTGATTCCTTCGGAAGTCAGCAAACTCTTATTACTGCGACAACACTCATTTGGATTAAAGAGGAAGTTCTGCCAGATGTTGCTTTTCTAACACCTGCTGAAAACGCCTATATCAATATTGATAATCAATCATCATTCTTAATCACAGGATCATGTGCAATTAATGGTGCTGCTAACGTAAGAATTGAAGCAGGTTCTTTAATGACTAACGTGGACTGTTCTGGAGGATTTTGGTCTGCAAATCTTAATCTTCTCTCATTCCCGGATGGTCCTGTAATAGTTAAGGCAATACAAACCAGTGGTTTCTCAGGGGCCATTAGTGAAAAAACAAGGACCTTCAACAAGTATACTGTTGCTCCAGTACTTCTTTTTACATCTCCGGCCGAAAATGCTTACATCAATATTAATAACTCTTCACATTTTCCAATCAGCGGTTCGTGTAATGTAGCGGGGGCCAATATAGTCATTACGGGCGCTGATTCTAGTGCTAATACCACTTGTGATGGATCAAGTTGGAGTGCGGCCCTTACTTTCTCTGGAAGCTTTGAACAAAATAAAGTTATCTCTGCTACGATGTCGGATGTCGCAGGAAATGAAGTAATAACCAATAGGTCATTTACTCTTGATACTATTGCTCCAACTCTTAGTTTCACTTCTCCATTAGAGGGAGGAGTGATTAATTCGATTAATCAAGATTCATTCGCATTATCTGGCCTATGTAGTGAAAACGGAAGTGATTCAGTTATTATACGTCATGAAGATACAATACTTGCTACTGTTGATTGTCTATCGAATACTTGGACAGCAACTGTTGATCTTTCCCTTTTCTCTGAGGGAAGTTTAACCTTAACTTCTTCATTGACTGATCTTGCCGGTAATACCACTACGGTCAGTCGTAACCTACTAAAAAGTACTCTTACTCCTACAGCGGTACTCACTGGGCTTCCTGGTGCCATAAGTACGGCCTCTTCTTTAAGTGTGACCGTAGGAGGATTAAATGTTTCTTCTTATCTTTATAAAATCGGTAATGATACTCTTGATTGTTCGTTAGAGGGCGGTTATCTTGGACCATTCTCATCTACAAATGTAATTTCGGATAATCTCGGAAGCGATGGACCTAAGAAAATTTGCGTCCTTGCTATAGATGGAGTTGGTAATCAACAAGAACTCACAAGCGCAACAAGCCATTCTTGGATTAAAGAAGAAATTCTTCCTGATGTGGCCTTTATTTCTCCTGTAGAGAACTCGTATATCAATATCGAGAATCGAGCTTCGTTTGCTGTAACAGGTAGTTGCTCAATTAACGGAATTGCTAATGTGACAGTAGAGGTTGGGCCTATTACAACTACTGTAGATTGTGTCGGTGGATCATGGACCGTAAACCTTAACTTATCTTCCTTACCGGACGGGACAGTTACTGTAAAAGCTATCCAGGCCAGTATCTTTACAGAAGCAGTTAGTGAGAGAACAAGAGTCTTTAATAAATATACAATCGCTCCCGTTATTACTTTTGGGTCTCCAGCTGAGAATTCTTATATTAATCTCAATAATGCTACAAACTTTACTGTCTCAGGTGCATGCTACACAGCTGGAGCGAATATCACTGTTACTGGTGCTGATGCTACAGCTTATGCTGTATGTGATGGTTCTATCTGGACTGCCAGTCTTATTTTTAATGGTAATCTGGTGGGTAGCAGAATCATCACAGCGACGATGACAGACTTTGCTGGTAATAAAGCTGAGGTTGATAGGACTTTCTCTCTCGATACAATTGCTCCACTGATTAATATAACTTCTCCTGCAGAAGGAGCGGTTATCAATTCTTTAAATGATGATTCATTTGTCGTTTCTGGTACTTGTAGTGATGATGGAAGTAACACTGTCGTTATTCGTCATGATGATTCAGTGATTTCAACATCAGATTGTCTTACATCTCTCTGGTCTGCAACATTAGATGTTTCAAGTTTTGCTGACGGCACTCTAACGTTAAGTTTCTCTCATACTGATATTGCAGGTAACATGACAGTTAGTTATCGCAACTTTATGAAAAATACCTTCATCCCTTCAGCGGTACTTAGTGGCCTTCCAGAAGTTGTGAGTAATGCAACCGAGTTAAATGTGACAGTAGGTGGTATGAACGTTTCTTCGTACTACTATAAGTATGGAGATAATACCCTAGACTGTACTCTTGCGGATGATTATCTAGGGCCTACATCTATTTCTACTTTAATTACAGGTGATTTAGAAGACGATGGACCTAAAAAGCTATGTGTTCGAGGTTTAGATATTTACGGAAACATTCAACCTCTTAATGGAGCAACGGTTTATTCGTGGTTAAAAGATTCAAGCTATGTAGATCCAGATCCAGGAACGACTACCGGTGAGACAACTGGAGAGACGACTACTGGAGAGACGACTACTGGTGAAACTACTGGTGAAACAACTGGTGAAACCACTACCGGTGAGACAACTGGAGAGACGACTACTGGAGAGACGACTACTGGTGAAACTACTGGTGAAACAACTGGTGAAACCACTACCGGTGAGACAACTGGAGAGACGACAACTGGAGAGACGACAACTGGAGAGACGACTACTGGTGAAACTACTGGTGAAACAACTGGTGAAACCACTA
>CAYWMU010000003.1:0-33513 GCA_964459395.1 uncultured Bacteriovorax sp. | reverse complement strand
AGACGACTACTGGTGAAACTACTGGTGAAACAACTGGTGAAACCACTACCGGTGAAACAACTGGAGAGACGACTACCGGTGAAACAACTGGTGAAACAACTGGTGAAACGACTACTGGTGAAACAACTACTGGTGAAACAACTACTGGTGAAACAACTGGTGAAACCACTACCGGTGTGACAACTGGTGAAACCACTACCGGTGTGACAACTGGTGAAACGACTACCGGTGAGACAACTGGTGAAACGACTACTGGTGAAACAACTGGTGAAACCACTACCGGTGAAACAACTGGAGAGACGACTACAGGTGAAACAACTGGAGAAACAACAGGTGGCTCCACTGGTGGAGAAGATGAAGAACTATCATTGTTTTATCCTTTTGAAGGAATGTGTGTTGGAGATAACAATGCTTCGGATTTCTATATAGAAGGTGCTTGCTCTACAAGTGAGGGCCTAATCACAATTACGTCTCCTCAACTTGCCTCAGCTCAAGTAGTAAGCTGTTCAGGGGGAGAGTTTGCTACAGATTTAAATTTTGATCTTACTGGTCTCTCAGATTTAGATGAGTTTAGTATTAACTTATCTCAAGGAGCTTCTAATGCTCAAATGACCTTTAAAGTTTACCAAGGTAACACTCCTGATATCGTTTTCGGAGGATGGGATGATGTTGTTGCTACAGGTAAGAAGACATACAAATTTGTTCATGATGATGAAGAAGGAGAGGTTTGGTTTGCTTGGAAAGAGTGGCCAGAAGAAAATACTTGTCGACCTCAAGGGATAAAGATTTTAAGAAGTTCTGATAATGTTAACTTTACTGAAGTTGTTCTCAGTGATGGTGAAGATACCATCGAAGCATTTGATCATGAAACATTTGACTTCTTAGATAATACATTAACTGAAACAGACTTTGGCCGGGCCTGGTATTATAAATTGAAAGTAATTATTGCTGGTCAGGAATACGATGTTGTAGAGCCTAATGAGGTGGCTTCTATTCGGATTATTGCTCCTCCTGATAATATGGCACTTGTTCATCGTTGGGTTGCAAACCAATCTATTTGTTCCGATTCTCAAATGAATCCAGTCCCAGAAAATCATTATAGCTGTGACTATGATTTAGGACACGACCTTATAGTCGACCGTTTTGAGACTGGGTGTAATGTCACTTCAACTTGTGGGGTTGGTGGAAATGAACTTTGTGTTGGTAGCTCTGAAGGTATAGATGATGTTGCCTTTGGTTATCCTGCTGCTGTTGGTTCAGTGTTCTATGATAATATTTCAGAAGATGGAGCTGGTGGATGTTGGTACAAGCATGGTGTGAATGATAGTGATTGGTATTTAGCACTAAATCCAAGTATAAACTCATCCATGTTAGCGGCAATGAGTTCGAATGAAGCAAGTCTTCCTCCGTTCTCTAGCATTAATCAGAATGTAGCTGCGACTGCTTGTTCTGCTCACTCTTTAACTTTAACTGACGTCATTGCCTATGATGGTAATACATCTAATACTTTCCCATTGAACAAGAGATTATTAAGACAACACGAATGGAGATCTGCTGCTGAGTGGAGTAAAGACTTACCTGCTGAAGAAATAGAAGCTGGAGGTAGTCCGGGATATTGTAATAGTTTTTATGGTGCATCTTACAATGATCCATTATTGCCATTTTCTCCACATGAAAAGGCCTATGAGACCGGTTCTACCATTGGTACGTCAGCATGTGTGTCACGTTACGGTATTCAAGATATGGCAGGGAATTTGTGGGAATGGACTTCTGATCAAGTGAGTTGTAGTAGTGGAAACTGTGTCGGAGTGACCAGTGCTCTTGATTCAGGTAATACTGAGCTTAATGGTCTGCTCTTTGATGGAGTCATTGCTTTCGCTCCAAATGAAGGAGAGACTGAGTGGTGGATCGATTTATATCATAATATATTTACGGGTATCCCTTATATGACTGAAGTGACAGGGACTGTTCCACTCGATGATGTACCATTTTTTATGAATGGAACTTTTAAGTTATCAGGTAGAGATGGCGTCCGAGGTCTTAAAGTAGGTGGTAGTTGGGATCAATCTAATGGTCATTCATCCCGTTGGAGTACAGATCTTACGATGGACCCTAATCAAGATGATTGGGACGTAACACTCCGTTGTATGATTCCTGTTAAATAAAACACTCACGTAACTTCGCGTTCAATGCCACCTGACTTGTGATCTGATTCTTTGCTTTTACTCTTTTTTAGAGTTTAAGCAAGGAGGTCTTAGTTGAAGGTCAAAAGTTTATGGTATGCACTTGCAGCTGTTATCGTTTTTTCATTTGCCGTTCTTCTCTATTACGGTAAGGAAATTTACTACAAGATGCCTCCTGTTCCGCGTGCCGTAGGAACCAATCACGAACTTCTTTATACTCATGATGATATCCAGGAAGGAAAACTCATTTGGCAATCTATTGGAGGGCAGCAACTCGGTTCGATATGGGGGCATGGTGCCTATGTTGCACCTGACTGGACCGCAGATTGGCTTCATCGAGAAGCAGTCGCTCTGTTAAATATTTGGTCTAAGAAAGAGTTTAATGATGAATATGGTCAACTTGATAGTGACCAGCAAGCCATTTTACGCAGCCGTTTAATCTCTGAGTTTAAGAATTCAGCAATTGATGAAGATGGTCGTGTAACTTTGTCAGATGATAGATTGAAGGCGATTCAAGAAATTACTACGCACTATATTTCTCTTTTTGGTGATGATCCGGCCCTTGGTGATCTACGTGAAGCCTATGCCATGCCAAAAAATACAGTTAATGATCCTGATAAAACTAGAAAAATGACTTCTTTTTTCTTCTGGAGTTCATGGGCCGCCTCCACATTAAGACCTAATGATACTGTGACTTATACAAATAATTGGCCACCAGAGAAACTTGTAGGAAATGAGCCTTCAAGTTCACTTATTATATGGACAGGTTTTAGCGTTATTCTTCTTCTCTTGGGTATTGGTCTTCTCACTTATTATTATGCGGCAGAGGTTAAAGATGAGTTTAAAGAAAGTGACTTACCCAAAGAAGATCCTTTTAAAAACGTTATACAAACGCCTTCGATGAAGGCCACATTAAAATACTTTTGGGTTGTGACCTTATTACTTGTTTTTCAAATAATCATGGGAGTGGTGACAGCTCATTATGGAGTGGAAGGAACTGGCTTTTATGGTTTTCCTCTTGCTGATTTTGTGCCCTATAGTTTATCTCGAACTTGGCACGTACAGATCGGAATTTTTTGGATTGCGACCTCATGGCTTGCTACTGGACTCTATATAGCTCCCGCCATTTCTGGTCATGAACCCAAGTATCAAAAGTTAGGCGTTGATTTTCTTTTTATAAGTCTTGTTCTTATTGTTGTTGGTTCATCTCTTGGTGAATATTTTTCTATAGCTCAAAAAATAGGTCTAACAACTTCGTTTTGGTTTGGTCATCAAGGCCTAGAGTATGTTGACCTCGGTAGATTCTGGCAAATATATCTCTTTATAGGGTTATGGCTTTGGTTGTTACTTGTATTAAGAGCAATCTGGCCAGCGCTTAAAGATGGTCGAGATACCCGTCATCTACTCATTCTTTTCCTTATCTCATGTGCAGCGATTGCTCTTTTTTACGGAGCAGGACTAATGTGGGGTAAATATACAAATCTTGCGATTGTTGAATACTGGCGATGGTGGGTTGTTCACCTTTGGGTAGAAGGATTCTTCGAAATATTTGCAACAGTTGTTATTGCTTTTCTTTTTGTTAAAATGGGAGTTCTTAAAGCATCTTTTGCCACGGTAACAGTTCTCTTTTCAACTATTGTTTTCCTTTTCGGAGGGATATTAGGAACATTCCATCACCTTTACTTTAGTGGTACTCCTACTGCTGTTCTTGCTGTGGGTGCTACCTTCAGTGCTCTGGAAGTTGTTCCCTTAGTTCTCATTGGCTTTGAAGCTTATAGCAATGTACGTTTAAGTCGTTCGACTTCATGGCTCAAAAGTTATCGCTGGGTTATTTATTGTTTTATTTCAGTGGCATTCTGGAACTTTCTAGGTGCAGGTATCTTTGGGTTCGTCATTAATCCACCAATTGCTTTGTATTATATGCAAGGACTGAATACAACTCCTCTTCATGCTCATACGGCACTGTTCGGTGTTTACGGTATGCTAGGTATTGGTCTCATGATTTTTTGTCTCAAAGCAATGAATTATCGGATTGATTGGGAGAGTCGTCTTTTAGGTAATTCGCTGTGGATGATAAATTTAGGTTTGTTTTTGATGGCCTTTCTAAGCTTACTTCCAGTGGGAATGCTACAGACCATTGCAAGTGTAGAACATGGACTTTGGTATGCTCGATCAGCAGAGTTTTTACAAACAGACTTAATGGAAACTTTGAGATGGCTTCGTGCTCCTGGAGATACTGTTTTTGCAGTAGGTGCATTGCTTCTCGCAGCGTTTATCTTAAAGAAGAAAAAATAGGAGTAAGAAAGTATTGATTCTGTCGGTATTGTTCAACTTGGTAAATGACTTCAAATTAGTCATAAGCCTACAAGGAGGAAATTATGAAGTACTTATTAATTGCGGCCTTAACAGTTTTTTCTTTCAACTCATTTGCTAATTGGTTTGGAAAAGACTCTGAGGAAAAAGTAGAACGCCAAGAAGAAAGACTTGAAGATAAAGCAGAATATAAAAAGAATGAAATTGATCGTGAGCAGGAAGCTATCGAAGATCAAAAAGATTTAGAACAACAAAAAATGGAAGATGAGTTTGATAAAGAAAGAGATGCGGTAGAACAGCAAAAAGAAGAGCAGATTGATGCTCTCGAATCAAGTGAAGAAACAGATCAAAACGTAGAGTAATTTTTATAAGTTTAAATCTAGGCCGGTAAGTTGATCTTACCGGCCTTTTTTTTATTAGGAGGTTGAAGTGAGATTGTATTCAATGTTGTCTTTGTCACTATTATTTATTTCCACTTCATTGTTCGCTCAAAATCGTTCGATGAATGTAGAGCATCTATCAAGTGGCATGAGTTATTTCAATGTGGAGGTTTCTGATTCAGGTCTTTTAAAAGGTAAGTATCCTGGTTGGTGTGCAGATTGGAGTTTCCCTATCGAAGATGGCGTTCAATACAACACTCATTTCTGGTCATCATTAGCTTCGAATATTCCAGGAGATGTGGTTGATAAACCTGAAAATCTTGATGAAGTGAATTGGCTGATAAATCAAAAGTTTGTCGGAAAGAATTCTCCAACAGGTTTAGGAAAATACACCATCGGTGATGTCCAATTAGCAATATGGACGCTTATTGATGATAACTTCGATGACAGCACTATCGGTGATTATTCTCAGGCAAGAGTGGATGAACTTGTAGATCGGGCCCTTCGTGATGGAGCTAACTATGTCCCGAATTGTCGTCAATTAGTGGGGGTCATTTTAGTTCCAACTCATCCAGAATCTGGAAATCGTGCTCAAAGCACAATTATTCTTGTTCCTCGTTACAAGTTCAGAAAATGTGTTGTTCCTGATAACGATCTCAATCTGTAACTTTAGCCGAGGGTGAAGGTGGTCATTGAAATGGAGGAATGATGAATTCCTTCATAAATGACTTCGAGCTTATCGTTATTTGTACTAGCTCCTAATACATAAAGAAGAGGATAGTAATGATCCCACGTTGGAATGCTCATCGCAGCTCCAGGATGTTTCATTACGTCGTGTACTAAAGGGGAGAAATCTTTGTTTTTAATTTTTTCTAGAGTCCACTCATCAAATTCCTTGGCCCAGGGATGAGGAGCGGCCTTTTTATCCCTGTTCATTGTTTTAAGATTATGAACAATATCACCACTACCTACAATGAGGACTCCTTGCTCTCTTAAAAACCTGATCTTTTCACCTAGTTTGAAGTGATAGGGAGAGTCTTTAGTCATATCAAGACTTAGTTGAAGTATTGGAATATCTGCATTGGGATAAACATGTTTGAGTACAGACCAAGTCCCATGATCAAGACCCCATTCGATAGTGTCACCATGAATATTTGGATCAATTATTTCTTTCTTTATGGTCTGTGCTAATTCTGGAGAGCCTGGTGCAGGATATTGCACATTAAAGAGTTCCTGAGGGAAGCCGTAAAAATCGTGAATAGTTTTAGGGCTTTCCATTTCAGTGATCCAACTTCCTCTTGTCATCCAATGAGCTGAGATACAGAGGATGGCCCTAGGCCGAGGGAGTTTTTGTCCTAGACGACTTAGGATCTGGGTGAATTCGTTATTATCAATAGCATTGAGTGGTGAACCATGACCTATAAAAAGTAGGGGCATTAATTCTTTAGTATTTTGATTTGTATTCATATAATTTTTTGTTTTCCAAAATAGTGGAGGAATAATTAATCCTAATCCCATTAGTTTAATCAGGATTCGTCTCTTCATCATAGTGCATTCTACCCCAGACATTCATTTCTGACCATGAAGTGAATAAGTCTGTTAACAATATTAAGCCAAAATAAATGATCTGAATCATATCTCTTTGATAAGATATCAATGATCCTTAGGGGGTAATTAATTTTATATGGAGATATTTAAATGGATATACGTGATTTGAAAGTTGAAGAATTCACCAGCCCATATGTCATTTCAATTTCATCTAAGGATTTGCTAGATAAGGCACTTCAACTCATGCAAGAGAATGGGATTCGTCACTTGCCAGTTATTGATGACAAAGATGTGAAGGGAATGATTTCTGAACGGGATGTTCTTACTCACATGGGTAAAGTTTGGGATAAAGTAATGCATGTTGAAGACATTATGAACTCAGATATTTTATCGGTGAATGTGAACGAGAACTTAGGAGATGTGGCCTTTCAGTTATCCTCTCAGAAAAAAGGCTCAGCATTAGTCCTTGATGACGAGGGGATGGTATATGGGATATTTACCACCACGGATGCACTAAACGCCTTAGTAGAAATTTTTCTTCAAGAAAAATTTTAATTTAAACTCCTCTAGTCGAGGAGTTCAAAAGTTTCACCGCGGGAAGGGATTGATACATTTTTCATTCCCTGTTCTTTGAGTTTTGTGGATAACACATTTTTTGCCTTCTCCTCTCCGTGAAGAAGAAAAACATGGCCCGCGTTTGAGGATTTCACCCATTCAATCAATTCATTTTGATCAGCATGGGAGCTAAAAGCATCGGAGTGCCATATCTCTCCTTGCCATTCAAAGATCTCATCATCAGGTCCTACAAGTTGACGAGAACCTTCTAAAAGATTTCTTCCAGGTGTTTTGGCCCCTTGGTAGCCGGCCAGTAGTAAGATTGCTTTTTTGTCGTTATGCCAATTAAGTAAATGTCGTCCGATTCGGCCTCCAGTCAGCATACCACTAGAGGAGACGATAATGAGGGGGCCACTTTTATTTCTAAGAGATTCCCATTCTTTTTGGTATTCAATAGCATCAATATCATCTAAGGCATCAAAGACTTCATCGCTTTGAAGAGTGAGGTGCTTGAAACGTTTATAAACACTGTTTGAAGCCTTCATCATGGGGCTATCCATGACAACTCTAACTTTGTATTCTGGATTATTTTGATGAAAGCGATGGATGAGAGTGAGGAGAGTCTGAGCTCGTGCTACCGCGAAACTAGCAATGATTCCAATTCGCTTTTCTTTTGCAACTATTTTAAGAAACTTCTTCAATTCGTCATCTATTGTAGAGTGTCTCGTTCTATTACCATAGGTTGATTCCATGATAACCACATCAGCTTCAGGACAAGGTTGATGAGGAAGGAGTATAGGGTCATCAAATCTTCCAAGATCCCCTGAAAAGACAATTCTTTTATCGTTTTTTTCAATAACTAAAGATGAAGCTCCTAATATATGGCCAGCAGAAATGAAGTGTAGCTTTGCTCCGATAAGTTCGAAAGGTTCATTCCAATCTAGGGTTTTAATAAGAGGAATGGAAATATTAACATCCTTGGTATCGTAGAAATTATTTTCTGCATTTAATTTCGCACTATCCATCAAGATGATTTGCATTAACCGAGAGGTTGCTGGAGTACAATAAATCCTTCCCCGGAAGCCATCCTTCACCATACGGGGGATAAGACCAGTATGATCAAGATGAGCGTGAGTTATAATAATGGCCGTTAACTCTGAAGGATCAATTGGAAAAGGAAGTTTGTTCTTACTTTTATTCTCTTTCTCTTCTCCTTGCACTAATCCGCAATCGATTAAAATAATTCCTTCAGATGTTTCGAGGTAAGTCATAGACCCTGTAACATCATCAGTAGAACCCCAAAAAGTAATTTTCATTATTCTCTCCTCGTTAGTAGTTCTATTTCAAAAACTACTGCGGCCACATCTTCTTCACTCATTCCGAATTTTTCTAAAAGATGTAGTTGGGTGACTACTTCTTCTGCTAGAAGAATATCTTTTGAGATCAAATAGTTTTTTAAATTTTTTGGAAGTCTTTTGAGGCTTGTCACCGGATAGAGTTGCATCTCTTTTATTTCCTCTATAAAGGACTTCTCGGTAGGGGCATTAACACCTAGGAGTCTAAGACCCGTCCCTTCGGAATATCGTATGGCATCCTTAGTAAAACTTGTGTTTGAAGCAAGGTAAAAGCCTGTTAGGTTTTTACCATCAGGTCCTTTTCTGAGATCTTCCCATCTTGAACGTACATAGAGGGCCGTTTTAATATCGTTTTTTATTCCAATCTTGTTATGGAACTTACATTCTACGAAAAATATCTCCTTATCTTTTACTAACTTCACATCTATTTCATGCTTAACCCATTGGCCCTGAAGAATGACACTATTTTCAGTATAAAAACCTATCGCATTGAAGTACCGGGCCACATATCGTTCAAAATTATGTCCAGCAGGGCCCAGTTCGAAGATGGCCTTTTTTAAAGAGTATTGTACAGCAGCATAGTGAGATTCTTTATTAACTAACTTTAAAGCTTTTTGATAAATGCTTTTAGTATTATCACCCTGCTTAATCTCGTTACAGACTTGATTGGTAATGGAGTGACATTTATCAAGAGGCAGACCAGAGCGTTTCAAAGAGTTGAATAGCTTTCTTTTAGAAAAAGGTTCTATGCCGCCACTGGACTTATATATATAAAATTTTGTGCTCATGTAAAATTATTCTAAAAATTAAAAGCTTAATATACAACACCGAAGGTTAAAAACTTAAAAAATGATTTTTGTCATGAGAATTATTTTACTGTTATGATAAAGAGTCTTTGCACTTCAAATAAAGGTTAATAATGCAAGCTTGGGCACAATCAGTTGATAAATTAGTCTCTAAATTAAAAACAAATATAAAAGTTGGACTCACTAGCGCTGAGGCCCAAGAAATCTTGGCCGAATACGGCCCCAACTCAATTGTTGTTAAGAAGAAAACTCCGGCCTGGATTATTCTTGCAAGACAATTTAAAAATCCTGTTATTTATATTTTGATAATTGCTTCGGGTATTGCTTTTTTTCTTAAAGAGATACTTGATGGTTGGGCCATCCTGGCCATTGTCGTACTTAACTCAATCATCGGTTTTGTTCAGGAGTTGAAAGCAGAGTCTTCAATAGATGCACTTGAATCTATGTCTTCTCCCAAAGCAAAAGTTTTAAGAGATTCTCATATTACAACCATTGACTCTAAAAATGTCTGTCCAGGTGATATTTTAGTACTTGAAGCTGGTGACTATGTTGCGGCGGATGCACGACTTATTTCCACACGACAACTCTCATGTGATGAATCAATACTTACTGGTGAGAGTCTAGCAGTTGAAAAACAAGCAGAGGTACTAGATTCAAAAACAATTTTAGCAGAGCGAACTAATATGACCTATGCCGGTACAGCAATTGTGACTGGTACTGGCCGTGGGATTGTTGTTGGAACAGGTAAAAATACGGAAATCGGAAAGATTGCCCAATTAATGGATGACACTGTTTCAGAAATTACTCCTCTCCAGAAAAGATTAGAAAAAGTAAGTCACGTTTTATTGATATTAGGGATAGTCGTTATTTTATCTGTGGCCCTCATCGGCATTTGGAGAGAGTGGACTTGGACAGAGATTATCATGACTTCTCTTTCTATCTCAATCGCAGCAATTCCTGAAGGTCTTCCTACAGTGGTCACGATTGCTTTAGTTATGGCCATTAGACGTATGGCGAGTAAAAAGGCACTTGTTCGTAAAATGCATTCAGTGGAAACCTTAGGGACTACCGATATTATTTGTACGGATAAGACGGGTACACTTACGACAGGAAAAATGACTGTTCATGAAACTTTACCCAAAGTAGACAAAAATATTTATGAGAAGATCATGATCCTTTGTAATAACGCTTCTCTTGAAAATGGAGGAGTAGGTGATACGACTGAAATAGCTCTCCTTGATTATGCTCAAAAAAATGGGATCGATATTGGAGAATTGAAAGATCTGGAACCAAGACAATGGGAATGGAGCTTTGAAAGTAACCGTAAGAGAATGAGTGTTGCTGTTCGTGCTGGTGATCAAGATCTTATCTATACTAAAGGTGCTCCAGAGGCCATTCTAAAAGTTTGTAATACCGATGATTCACTCTTTGAAGAAATCACAAAAAAAGCAGATGAATATTCTGGTAAAGGAATGAGAGTTTTGGCCTTTGCTTATAAGGAAGTGAATCCTTCAGATTACTCTTCGATGAAAACAGAGGAAGCTGAATCCAATCTCATATTTGCAGGTCTAGTGGCAATAACAGATCCTCCTCGAGAAGAAAGTAAGGAGGCTGTTAAAAAGTGTATTGAAGCCGGTATTCGAGTCATTATGATCACAGGAGATCACCCACGAACAGCAGCCGCCATTGCACAAGAAATTGGGATACACGTTAACCCTAGTCGTCCGGTTCTTACAGGGGCCGAGATGGATTCACTTTCAGAAGAGGAGTTTCTTAAGGCCGTAAAAGAGGTAAGTGTGTATGCACGTGTTTCACCTGAAAATAAACTGCATCTAGTTAACGTCTTAAAAGATGCAGGTTTTGTTGTTGCGATGACAGGAGATGGAGTTAATGATGCTCTTGCTTTAAAAGCGGCCTCAATTGGAGTTGCAATGGGAAAAGGGGGAACAGAAGTTGCTCGACAGGCCTCTAGCATGATCCTCACAGATGATAACTTTGCAACTATTGTGGATGCAGTTGAAGAAGGTCGCGCAGTTAATGGAAATATCAAAAGAACTCTTCAATACCTCCTCTCAACGAATTTAGCAGAACTTCTTTTTATTTTATTAAGCACAATGGCGGGAATGCCAATTCCTCTTTTACCTATTAATATATTATGGATTAACCTAGTGACAGATGGTCTCCCTTCTTTGGCGCTTGCTGCTGAAAGTGTGCCACCTCATTATCTAGAAGAAAGTCGAAAACCTACTGCTAAAAGTTTTTTTGATCAGGCATTCTTTGTTGAAATGATTGTTTCTGGTTTCTTTATTACGGTACTAGGTATTGGCCTTTACTATTATTCACTACAAAAGTACGATCTTTTGACAGGCAGAAGTTATGCTTTCACTTTCTTCGTTTACGCTCAAATTTTTAGGTCTTTTGCCAATAGAAGTGAAAGTAAAACTTTCTTGGAGATGAGGCCTAATTATTACCATCTTTGGGCCTGTGCTATACCGTTAATCTGTCAGATTATCATTCAACAATTTGATATTCTGCTTGATATCTTCAACATGAAGGCACTTACTCTAAATGAGAATCTGGCCTTACTCGCTATTAGTTTAGTTCCAGTCTCTGCTTTAGAAATTGTTAAGTTTTTTAGATCAAAAAATAAAAAGTGAGGAATGTATGTCTTTTGCAAAAAAAGTAATCGTGGCCATCGATTTTAGTAATGAGATTAATAACTTACTAAGAGACTTGAAGGAAATGCCTTTTCTTTCTACCAGTGAGATCCAATTTGTACATGTAGCTAGTAAAATTACGTATTCATTTGTTTTTAGTAATATGCCTCTCGTTTATCCGATTGAGGAGGACCGCAAGACTATTGAAGAAAATACTTTAGCGAGCTTGAAGAAACTCTCGACAGAAGTTCTTCCATCAGACTTCAAAGGCAAAGTATCCCATCACTGCTTTTTCAGCGAAAACCCGAAACAATATTTTGTAGATTACGTAAATTCGGAAAATCCAGATCTTATCATCATGGCCACGAGAGAGCGCAAAGGTTTCTTTGAAAGCTCCTTTGCTCACTATGTTGACAAAAATACTAAAGCAAATGTTCTCTTAATAAAACATCACTAATATTCTTCATTCTTCAAAAAATAATCCGACAAGTCTGCCATGCAGAAAGTCGGATTATTTCTATTTTTACTTTTTTTATTTCCTAAGTCTGTTTTTGCACTTGAACCCTGCGCCCAGAAGAATTTTATTTTTCTCCTTCACGGAGTAGCAGGGAGCGAAGATACTTTTGGCCACTTGAGTGACTATCTGAGAAATTCAGACAGGTGCTTTGAGATTATCCCTTTTGAATATGAGACAGGTAGTCGTTATAAAGATGCAAGAGACTTTGCTGAGGACTTCTATTTGTTTGCAGAAAAAGCCTTTATAAAAAAAGGTGGAACTGATCAGGATAAAATATCTTTAATCATGCATTCTCAAGGGGGGCTTGTTGGAAGCCTGTGGATTAATCAGTTAAAAAAAGTGGATCATCCTTTTGTTGATCAACTAGATGCCTTCATTTCTTTATCGACTCCTTATTGGGGTGCAGGTATCGCTGATATTGGAAAGAAGATATTCTATTCAGGTATTAACTATAACCCTATAGCACCTTTTGGAAAAGCAGAACTCAATGAAATGAGTTTTGGTTCTAGAACTATTAATCAAATTTATGAAGAGTTTCATGAAACTTTTAATTTACCTAATCTGCGGCCATTGGCACTCGGAGGGTTAAAGAAGTTTTCAAATGTCATAACGGGTGAAGACGACTTAGTTGTTCCTATATATAGCTCACGACCTGATCATTATCGAGTGATTGAATCGCAGAGCTTGAAAAGAGGACCTGCAAGTATCATGTCTCATCAGTTTGAAAAAACAAATTATTTTAAATTTGTGACTGTAAAATCAAATCATTTCAATTTCACGCTACCAGGTATTGCGAGTGTTCCATTTAAATGTCTTCTTCTCTTAAAGTGCGAGCATCCTGCAGTAAAATATATTGTAAAGCATTTAAAGGGAGAAGAGGTCGAGGAAAGTAAATCTCTGTTTCATCGATTCAGAGTGCAAATCTTTTTAGAGAATGAAACCAAGTCTATTCCTTCTTTTAAAAATGCTAGACTCTCAATCCTTAATAAAGATGGTACGTGGATTCCCAAATATCAAGCGCTCAAGAGATATAGAGGAAGGGCCACTAATAAGGAAGGTAAGGCCTTTACTTTCTATGGCGTCTATCTCAAAAAAGGACAGCGCATGATAAAAGTGAAAGTGACTTTAAAGAATAAGTTTGAGCGCATTCTTGAAATCCCTGTTGAGGGGGGACATACTTCAATTATTAATTTGAATCTTGCAGATTAGCGTCATGACTGATTTCTTTTTTGAGCTAAACTAGAACAGCAAACTGCTCAAAAAAGGAATATCAATGAACACAGTTAAGGCCTATGCGGCAATTGACGCTAATTCTCCTCTTAAATTTCATCCAATTGAACGTCGTGATCTCCGAGAAAATGATGTCGAAATCGATATTAAATACTGTGGCGTTTGTCACTCTGATCTTCATATTGCACGCAATGAATGGGGAGGCACTACTTATCCGATTGTTCCAGGACATGAGATTGTAGGCACGGTCAAGAGCGTTGGTTCGAAGGTCACAAAATTTAAAGTAGGCGATAAAGTAGGAGTAGGATGTTTAGTTGATTCCTGTCAAAAATGTCATTGTTGTCACGAGGGCCTTGAGCAATTTTGTGAAAATGGTATGGTGGGCACTTATGGGGGAATTGACCTCATTGATCAAACTCCCACTCAAGGAGGATATTCTACAAGTATAAAAGTGAGAGAAGAGTTTGTGCTTAGAATTCCTGATAATCTTCCTCTTGCAGAGGCAGCTCCTCTCTTATGTGCGGGAATTACAACATATTCACCCCTTAAGCATTGGAAGGTGGGCCCAGGGAGTAAGGTTGCTGTTATTGGACTTGGAGGTCTAGGTCATATGGCAGTGAAGATCGCCAAGGCCATGGGGGGAGAAGTGACAGTTATCTCACAGAGTCTTAGAAAAAAAGAAGATGGTCTGCGATTAGGTGCAAGCCATTATTACGCCTCTTCTGATGAAAATACATTTTCTCAACTCGCCAACACTTTTGATCTGATAATCAATACCGTATCTGCAAAACTCGATCTTAATCCATACCTTAGTCTCTTAAGACTTGATGGTGCAATGGTTCTCCTTGGAATTCCTCCGGAGGCCCCTACAGTTATGGCCCAACAATTAATTTTTAAAAGAAGAAGTCTCTCTGGCTCATTAATCGGAGGAATTAAAGAAACTCAGGAGATGCTGGATTTTTGCTCTAAGCATGACATTGTTTCTGACGTAGAAGTTATTCCTATGGAGTATATTAATGAAGCTTATGAAAGAATGCTCAAGGGGGATGTGAAGTATCGGTTTGTGATAGATATCAACTCTTTTGAAGGAATGTGATTTCTAAAAAAATTGCATCAAACATGATGTGCATCAGTTTTTTTGGAGTGATAATAATTCACAATGACAAGAAAACACGGAGTTTTTATGAAATTCATCGCGCTACTCATTACCTTTTTGTTCTCCCAAAGTTCATTTGCTCACGTAAAGTGGTTTAGTGACTACAGCTTTCAGCAACCGCCTTTGGAATTATCTGATCTAAACACTCCCTATTTTTGGGGTCTATTAGTTCTTTCTCTGATCTCTCTTCCCATTTTTACGTGGATAGATAAGTGGGGAGAAAAGTCGGCCTGGTACCAACGCTTTAATGCATTTCTTGATCAGTATGCTGATGATGGGCCTTTGATCATGAGAATCTCCATGGGAGCAGTGCTCTTGATGAGCTGGCAAGGTGACTCAGTGGTTGCACCAGAAATCTCCATTTCTCACCCATTCTGGGGGTGGTTTCAATTGATACTTGGGCTGCTCTTACTCTTTCCAAAAACAACTCCTATCACAGGTCTTGGTGTCGTTTTTCTATGGATTTTAGGAATCGCTGATAATGGCCTATTTCACATGCTTGATTACGTGGTGTATCCAGCAGTGGGACTTTATCTTATTTTTAGTTACGCTAAAAACCCTCGGATTAAAAACCTCGATCTACCAGTTCTTTACTCAGGACTTGGTTTCTCCCTTTGTTGGGTCGCTTTTGAAAAGATGATTTATCCTTATTGGGGACTAGAAGTTTTAGCAAGTCAGCCGGCCCTCACAATGGGTCTTCCACATGACTTTTTCTTAATCGCTTGTGCTTTTATTGAATTTTGTCTGGGTTATCTTTTGATCATCTGTCTTTTACAGCGTCCTCTTGCAGCGGTAATCACTATTGTGTTCTTCATTACAACTTCTTTCTTCGGGAAAACTGAAGTTGTAGGTCATACAATCCTTCACGGTGCTCTGCTAGTCTTCATTGTAAAGGGTCCAGGACACCATTATCAGGCCCCTATTCGCTTCCATAAAAAACTGTGGATGAGAAATGTATTTGCGATTGTTAACTTTTTGATCCTTTTTGCAGTGATGATTGTTCCATACACAAAGATGGCCTCGAAAGTTCATGCAGAAGCACTCGAGAAGTATTCACTTAATCAACATGAGAAATACGAGATTCCAGTAGATGTGCCTCGTCCAGAGATCGTTATTCATCCTATGTTAGATTCTAAGGGTGGTTACAATCTTCATCTCTCTGTTAAAAACTTTAAGTTTGCACCTGAAAGAGTGAACTCTGAAGATTCGGCCCATGAAGGTCATGGCCATATTTATCTTAATGGTAAAAAACTAGGTCGAGTTTATGGAGAGTGGGTTCACTTAAGTCTTCCGACTGGAAAAAATGAAGTTAAAGTAACTCTAAATACTAATACTCATAAAGACCTCTATTATGATGGGTCACCAGTTGAGGCAATTATTGAGATCGAAGAAAGTAGAGATGTTAAATTAGAGCATGCTCACTAATAAATGAGGGCCAGTTTATCTGGCCCTTTTTTTATAGGAAGGGGCGAAGAAGTCTTGCTGGAATCTTGGATAGTAAAAAATAAATAATCTGTTTTACTTTTCCTTTTTTGTAAGTGGCATCCAACAAGTCTCCTGCTGAAGAAATATGGTAAGTTTCCTCTAACCGTTGCTCAATATCTTCCTTTATGAGCATTGCAAGTTCAGGGGAGTCTTCGCAAAGAATTAATAACTCCGAATTAATATCTGATGAGCGAGGATCTAAATTAAATGTGCTGATGATAAAGTCTTTATCATCAAATACAAACGACTTTGAATGAATCCCGTATCTAGCAAATTCTATCTCTGGTAAAACGGAATAATTTTGAGGGCGGTTACCGTTGGCAATATACGTATCGAGGTACTGATGAAGGAGTCCATAGAGTTGGGACTCGAATGCAGAGTAGACAAATACTTGGTCGGTAGAGTTAATACTATTAGTAAGAAGCTTAATATTGACCTTTGAGTCGAGGGTCTTGTCTACTACTTTTTTAAATTCATCTGTGAGGATAAAATAAGGAGATTCGATGACAATACTTTCTTCAGCTTCTTCAATTTTACTTTGAATAAGATCCTTTAATAACCTTGCGTACTTTCTTTTCCTTCCAAAACTAGGGACTTCTGAAAGAAATTTTAGTTTGCCACAGGTCCCACTATAGGCCAGCAGGAGTTGTTCTTTTCCAAGATTTCTTATTGCTTCGATATCTAATTCTCCAAAAAGAAACTCTTTGGCATTCTCCTCATTTTTTATCCATCTCTTTAGATCTCTTTTGAATCGTATTTGATTATCAAAGGAGTTCTCGCTACGGTCTCGATATTTAAAATCATCAGGATGAGGTTTTTTTACAAGCTTGATGTGACTTGCCCAGCGAGAGTTGAAGTTGGCCTCAAAGCTTTTTGAAATAGTCTCAACAATATTCCCGTGAATCGTCATATCTCGATCAAGAAAGTTATAAAACTCTGACAGGTCAAAATATTCATTTGCAATATTTCTTCCACCAATCACAGCAGTCTCATTATCAATAATGAGAGCTTTTCTGTGATTGCGGTACTGAACGTTGTATATATTTATTAAAGGAGATGTATTAAAAAATTTTACCTCTACTCCTTCCTGAGCAACCAGTGAAAGAACGTGAGGATTTGGTGACTTTTTGTTGGCAAAATAGTCAAGAAGGATTCTAACTTTAACTCCCTTATGAGATTTATTTAGAAGTGCTCTGGTAAGAATTTGAGAGGCCAGATCTTGCTTGAATATATAATATTCAACATCAATTGATTTTTTCGCACCTTCAATTAGTTGTAATCTTTCTTCAAGCGCTGCTAGTCCGTGATTAAGAATTTTTACTTGATGGGCCTCGTTACTTGATTGCTTAAAGTCTTGTTCATCAAATGAATCGAAGGAGTAGGAGAATAGAGGAGTAACTAAAAAGATTAGAAAATATAATCTCACTTTATACTCCTTTTTTATTTAAAATTTGGCCCCAATTCCTATTGAGTAGTATGTATTCGATTGATCAGTAAATTGTCCAATCTCTGTAGCTAAAAAGAGTTTACCTAAGGCCCATTTACCATAAAGTGCAGGAGCGAATGTGAAAGAATTATCATCCTTAACTTTGTAACTTCCAGGTGGATTCTTTAGGTTTTGACTCGTAAAGATGAGTGGGATTGAGAGCCCTAGCTCTGCACCAGATGAAGATACAACCATCCCGAAGCGCTGAGTAAGTTTTGCTCCCCATAAAGGAACAGCAGACTCTTTATATTGAGGAGAACCTTTCTTTTCTTTCAGGTTTGATTCTCCAATGAGAAAACAACCTTCAGTTTGTAAAGACCAGAAACTATTTTTGTAGGAGAATCCTCCTCCAAGACAGCTTGCTTTAGCAGTATTAATTAACTTCTGCTTTTGTGAAGGGGATTTTAACGTAATATGTCTTTGGAAGCTTATGAATGAGGCATTCAAATGGAACTCTCTGTTCCACTTTTTAGCGATAAGCATTTTTTTATAGTCGCTTATCTCTCGTCCTATTGTCATCACTTCCTGCTCTTTGTACTCAAGACTTTCTAGGATGCTTACAAGGAGGGGTATGTCTTTATCCTCAATCCCTGATTTCTTGAAGTTTTTTACTTTCTCATTTAGAGCAGAAAAGTAGATTTCTTTTAATTCTGTTTCATAGTCCTCTGGTTCGAGGAAGTCATCATTTTGAATCACTTCAATGATTTCTTGATGCTCTTTAGGATATTTATTTTGGGCATCTTCAAGGCTTCGGGCCAGAGTCGATGTTGAAAAGATAAGGAGAATGACTAGGTACTTCATGCTTATAACCAAAAGTGTGTTTGAAGAAGTAATAACCAGTTATCTTTTCTAGTATTATCCTTTGAAAAGTTTCTGGTGTTGTATAAATCTGCTCTTAGCTCCATCCTTTGAATGGGGAAAATCTGTAGGCCAGGACCGAATCTGATGGTGTAATCATCCTGATGAATATTCTGTTTTTGATATTCAATATTGGTCAGGAAATATACCCCTCTCCAAGGTCTTAGATAGGTTTGCAGTAAACCATAACGAGTGTCTTGTGAAACATCATTCCCCTCAGCTTTCTTTGATGTTTGTCCAATTTCTGCAAGTAAAGCTGATCCTTCTTTCAGGTTGAGTTTACCATGAATTGAAGCAGAGTTAATTCTTTGAAAGTCATTCTTTTGAGAGAGAGCACTGATTCCAATACGGTGGCTTCCACCGATAGTTCTATCTATTTTGAAACTTCCTCCCTTCATACGATAAGGAGCTTCTTGGTCAAGGTGACCTACAAATCCTTGAAGTCCAATTTCCCATTGGTCTTTAATAAAGTGAGTTGTTATTCCGTGAGTTGTATCATTTTGAGATACTCTTGGATTCTGTCTAGAAAATGCAATGTGTTCAACTAGGCGTAGTCCATAGACCTTATCCATGAGACCTGCATAGATTCCGATATTTGATGTAGGCCTGTAACCCACATAGTAGTTCCTTGAATAATAGTCCTGCTTATCAAGTCCTTCTTGAAGAGGGAAGTCAGGTATAGGGGAGCGTCCATATTCACCAGAGATAATCCACTCTTTATTCTTTCCAAATTGTAGTGTGCCACGGATGTCAGACTGCATAGTCATCCATCGCTTAGTTTCATTTTCTGAGTTCGGATTGTTATAAAGTGAGAAACCTCTGTAGTTGGCCTGAAGCCGAAGTATGTCTTGTTTCGGTTTTCTGAAAAGAAAGCCTGACATATATGCGAGTTGTTCTTCACTCACAGAGTTAGGGTAGAGCTTTCTTGAGGATATAGCAGTCGCTGATACCGCTCTACCATAATCATTAAGCTGGCCTCCACCAAAAGGATTGTAGTGGCAGTTAAGGCATGACGTATACCCATGTCCAATGAAGTTTTCATATCCCCATGTTTCGATACTAAGTACAAGAAGGAAAATCCCAATAACAGCTTTCATTGATTATTTGTAACCCATTTTAACGTTGATGCTTACCTCATCACTAACACCAACTCCAAGGTAAGATTTTGGAGGAAGTTTGAAATCACTGGCCTTAACTTTGAAGTTAGCATCTACAACATTTCCACTATCTACATAGTTAATACTTACAGGAACTTTTACACCGTTAACTTCTAGCATAGCAGTAGCATTTCCATTAGTGGCCTTGAGCTCTGTTAGTGTTGCCTTTGAATGAGTTTTAGAATTGAGATGTTCCCAAAGATGTTCATCTCGAAGATCAATTCCAGTTTTTAAGTTTTGAATATTTATTTCAATTCTTTTTGAATGAAAACCGGTGTCCGTTTTAACGATTTTGCCTCTGACTTTATCTGTTACGGCATTAAAAGAACCCGCTGGAGTAAGGGCAACATGGATATTTACATTATTCTTTGCCCAAGTGGTGATACTAAAAAGAAGCGTAAGAGTGAGGGCCAATAATTTCATGTGATCTCCTTACTTGAGAAAATTATTTAAATACTTTTTAATAAGCATTAGTTCGGAATCATTTAAAGGTGGCCCCTTTTTAGGCATTTTACCTTCGACTACTGTTTGCAAAAGTCGTGAGTTCATTGGATCACTCATATTAATCCATCTTTTAAGACTTTCTTCGTTATCCATTTTTTTGTGACAATTTAGGCAATAAGGGACGAGTATCTCATTTTTGAGAGTAACAAAGTCAATAGTTTCAAGATTTCTGATAGTCGCAAGATCTAAAATATATTTTCTTACAAACTCAAGATCTGCGATTGGAAGGGGATCTGCTTTTTTAGGCATACTTCCATCTTTAATGACTTTAAATAATTTTGAATTTTCTGGATCACCAGCAATGATCCATTTCTCAATCCCTTCCGCTGTACCACTTCGCTTGTGACAAGTCATACAGTGGGGTGCAAGGATTCGACGTTTTAGGTCTTCAAAAGTGAGAAGTCTTTCTTCTTCGAGTTGGAAGTCGTTGCCGAGAGTTTCTTTAAACTCAAAACCGTCTCTTTTTCCGCAAGAGATAAGAACTAGGCCCGCAATAAAAATAATTAATAAATTTTTCATTGAGGAGAACCCTTACCCTGTATAAAAACTTTGGTAAGGATAGGTGTAATTTTTACTCTGAAATTATATTCTATCTTGAATAAATTCCTTTTTAATTCAATAGCATACCACTCTTCTTTGTCTCTCAAAGTAACTGGCCTAACACCGACGTTTTGGGCATAATAGGCCATGAAATATGAGGTAATTATGATGAAATATGCTTTAGTAGTTTTACTAACTCTCACTTCCAATGTTTATGCAAATGATTGGCAGAGTAATATCGACCATTCAGAAATACATTTTAAAATTCCTTACATGAAAGTCTCAGAGGTTTCAGGTCGTTTTCGTGACTTCAAGGCCACCGCAAAAATTAATGATAATGATCTTTCTGAGGTACGTGTTTCAATTGATGCCAATTCAATTGATACTGGTCATCGCATGCGAGATAACCACTTAAGGGGACATGACTTTTTCAAGACTAAAGAGTTTCCGAAGATGAATTTTGTTTCTAGTAAAATTACTAAGAAAGGTGATTCAAAGTATAGAGTGGATGGTAATCTCTCGATAAAGGACATTACTAAACCTGCAAGTTTTGAAGTTGAATTAACAGAAAATCTTAAAGACACTTGGGGCTATGAGAATCGTTTCGCTAAATTCTCAGGCGAAGTTGACCGCAAAAGTTTTGATATGAATTGGAACAAGACACTTGATCAGCAAGAGTTCTTAGTTGGGGACACAATCACCATCTCAGGAGTCTTTCAAATTCAACCAGGAACGAGCCTTACTCCTAATTCAAAACATATGATTCCTGATACTGATACAATTCGAAGTAAAGACCTTGAGAGACAATCTAAGGATGAGTCTGGTTTTGCTAGAAAACTTAGGAAATTAATTAATGGAAAATAAACCAAATCCAGTAGACTTCACTCCGCCTAACTCAATTGCGGCCATGTGGAGTATGATGTTACCAGGCCTAGGGCAACTCTTGAAGGGAAGACCAATGGCCGGAATCATCTGGGCCATTCTTTCAGGGACTGGATATTTTTCCTATTTTTGGCCAGGCCTTCTCATTCATTTGTTATGTATCCTAGATGCAGGTTTTGTGAATGCAAATAACTCTGTTTACAAGCTTGATACTTGGCCTAAGAGAATTGGTCTTATTGTTCTAGTCATTCTTTTATTAGGGTATACCATCCTCAGAAATGATCTATTAAGGTAGTTTTTTTAATTTTCTTTGAAGGCTTTGGCGATGTAATCCCAAGGCCTTTGCTGTCTTTGAGATATTGTTATTATTTTTAAGAAGCATATATTCGATAAATTCATGCTCAAACTCTGATAGGGTTTGTGGACCATCCGTTTCCTCGATGTTTGGCGTTTTATCGAGAAGTGCTTCTTCAATTCTTGAAATTGAGGCAGGTTTTATAAGGTAGTTATTGGCCCCTCTTTTCATGGCCTCAACTGTCGTGGCAATAGAGCCATGGCCAGTGAGGATAACAATGTTAATTTCACTATTTATTTCTTTTAGGAGAGTTATGGCATCTAAGCCAGAATCGTTAGCGAGCCTGAGGTCAACAATCGCATAGTCAAAGGTTTCATTGGGAATATTGGCCAAATTCTGAGACCAAAAAACATTATAATTTTTTTCTTCAAACTCAAGCTTTAGAGTTTTTCCGAGTCTTAAATCATCTTCGAGAATAAGAAGCTTTTTATTCATACAAAATCGAGCTCCACGGTTGAACCATCATTTTGGCTGATAATTTTTAAATCGGCCCCAACCGAGTTTGCGAAAAGTTCAATGCTATAGAGCCCAAGGCCTGTTCCTCCCTGACGGTAAGTGTTGAAAGGTTCTCCAACTCTTTCAAGAACATGCTTAGGAAATCCTGGCCCTTTATCTTTGATTTGAAGAGTCCGATCTCTACATTGAATACTTATTGTAGGGCCTATCTCTTGGGCCTCTCTGGCATTATCCAGTAGATTAAACAAGGACTGAATGAAACTTAGTTTAGGACAACTAATTTTAAAGTTTTTTAGATCTAGTGTTAAAGTTGTATCAGCATGTTCCTTGGCCCACTCATCGATAAATTCTTTTAAATCACTTTCAGTAATAGTTTCAAACTGAGTTGAGTTTAAGTCTCCGTGGACTCGGTTCATTAAGTAAAGCGTACTTGAGCAGTCATTAAGGGCAAGTAGACCTTCTTCGACATCTTCATCATCTCCGAGTTTCCTCTTTAGTCTTTCTAATCTTAATTGAGCAGCATGAAGAGGTGAGGCAAATTCATGGGATAGACCTGCTGTCATTGCACCAAGGGCCTTAAGCCTTGATACTTTTTCTTCTTTACGTTGAAATCTCTCGAGTGCTTCATATGCATTTTGAAGTTTTATTCCTAATGAGCGAGCTATCCAGAAAGTGATGAGTGGAATGCTAAACTGAATAAGAAGATAAGGTAAAGTTTGTGAGTTAAAAATACTCGTGCCAGTTGAAAGATAAGGAAACACTTGTAATGCAAAAGATGTCATTAAGACAACAAGCGCTTTAGGCCACATATCTGTGGAACTACTGTAGAGTCCAATTAAGAAAACAATGATGTAAAAGAAAGGATAAAAGGGATTTTGAGTTCCACCACTCAGGAGCAAAAAGAGTATAAAAACGATGAGGTCACCTTCAATTTGATAATTGAAGATTTTAGAGGGAGTGCTACCACTGAGGGCCAGTTTATGAAGTTTTATATTAATTGAAATGAAAATAATGTTTGTAAGAAAGATAAAATAAAAAGTTCTTTTTTCGAGGTATCCATAAGAGAGTGCTAAGAGGATCAGGAGTGTTTGAATTCCTAGCCAGAAATACCTTAGCTTAATGGCCCATATATCCTGCCGTAGTAGGGAAACATGGTCTTGATGGTTTATTGTCATAGGTTTCTTTTATTAGAATTTTCTATCAAGAGCAACAATTTGTTGCATTGTCTCTTCCTAAAACAAGGTCTATTATTTCTTGTAAATACAAGGCGGTAGAAATGATTTCTGTTTTAGGGCCACTGGTCATGTTTCTTTGTTGTTTTTCCTCTGTCTATGCAGAAGAATTGAAGGCCGTTGAGGTTCAAGGAAGTCTTCCCTTGAATGATACTTTCGTCAGCGGTTCTAGTTCTGAGCTCTTAGGAGAATTTTCTTCTATTCATTTGCGTAAGAATGGTGGAATTGCAGATATTCCAAGTATTCAAGGTCTTGCAAATGATCGTGTTAATTTAAAAATCGATGGAACAATTGTTACTAATTCTTGTCCCAATCATATGAGCCCTGCTCTGTCGTTTGTTCATCCTGATCAGGTTGTAAAAATTGAAAGTTATGCTGGACTCGATCCGGTTTCAAATGGGGGAGATAGCATTGCTGGATCTGTTCTCATAGAAACCAAGAAAACGACATTTTCAAAGGATGGAATTAATAGAGGTCTTAGACTTCGAAGCTTCTATAAAAGTAATAACTTCAATTCTGGAGTTGCTTTAAGCACTTTTCTTTCATCAGAGAATTATTACTTCTCTTACGAAGGGTTACAGGAAAAAGCTGGACGCTACAAGGATGGTAATGGAAAGCGATTAAGAGGAACTCTCTTTGAACAAAATAATCAGGCCATTACATTTTCTCGAAAGTTAGTGAATGGTGACGTCTCGTTAAAACTTTCACGTGCAAGCGTTCCCTATCAAGGCTTTGTTAATCAATACATGGATCTACTTGATAACCGTACGGATATGGCGCAACTCACTCTGAATAATAAATGGAGTAAGCTCACATTGGAGTTTCTTTCTAGTTTTACCCATACAGATCATTATATGAATAAAATTGCGAGTGAGCGAAACGGTAAAATGCCAATGGACATCAAGAGTGATGAATTCAATTCATCTTTCAAATTTACCTACGATGAACATCTTGATTTTGGAATAGAGTATTTTCAATATAGATTAGAAGACTGGTGGGATCCTGTGGGAATGATGATGTCCCCAAATACTTTTAAAAGTATTCATCATGGAAAGCGAGATCGGTTAGGTACTTTTATTGAGAATACATTCAATAAAGGTAAGAAAGTTGAAATCATAACGGGAATTCGATCAGATATTGTGATGATGAATGCTGGTAAGGTGCATGGCTATAATGAGGTCTCAAATGCTCCAATTGATGCTCAAGCTTTCAATGATCGAACTCGAACCAAAACTGATGTTAATTTTGATGCCCTTCTAGCTCTAAGATATAAAAGTTCTAAGACAGACACAATTGAGGCCGGTTACTCCCGCAAAACAAGATCTCCCAATATGTATGAGCGCTATTCCTGGGCAGGGACACAAACTCCGCAAAATATGGATATGAGAATGATAAACTGGTTTGGAGATGGTAATGGATATGTTGGTGACATTAATTTAAAACCTGAAGTGGCCCATAAATTTTCCGCAAAGTATAGCTACAATGATAAGCAAAAGTTTAAGTTTGAATTCTCCCCCTTTTTTAATTATGTAGAAAATTTTATAGATGCCAATGTCCTTAGAAGCAGCGGTGGGATCCAGTACTTACAGTTTGCTAATGAGGATGCTCTTCTTTACGGTTTTGATTTTAATACAGATATATCGCTTTATTCTTCTGTGAGATTTGGAGATTTCTCCTTGAGTTCTACAGGTTCTTACACTCGAGGTTATCGCGTTGATAAGAAGGCCGATCTCTATCATTTGATGCCACTTAATATGAACATTAAACTCAGACATCAGCTTTCTCATTGGTCCAGTGATTTAACATTGAGAATGGTGAGTCAAAAAAAGACAGTTAACAAACTACGCTTAGAGGCGCAAACTGCTGGTTACGCTCTTTTGGACTTTGCTACAAGATTTAAATGGAGCAAATTTACATGGGAGTTGGGAGTGAGTAATATCTTTGATAAGGATTACCAAATGCCACTTGCGGGGGTAGATCTGATTAATTATCTACCTGCTTCAAAAACTGCGCAGTGGGGAATGGGGAGATCATTCAACACCAGCCTTATCATGGAATTCTAAGGAGTAGAAAATGTCTTTGTTTTCATCCATTCGTTTAGGGGATATTGATTTAAAAAATCGTATAGTCATGGCCCCTTTGACTCGTTCACGCGCTCCTGAACATAGACCTAACGAGATGATGGTAAAGTACTACGAACAACGCTCAGGTGCAGGAATGATTTTAACGGAGGCCACTGTTATTTCTCGCGATGCTATTGGGTATGAAAACACTCCAGGCATATGGTCAGAGGATCAAATAGCAGGCTGGAAAAAAGTGGTGGATGCTGTTCATCAACAAGATGGAAAAATAATTATGCAGCTCTGGCATGTAGGAAGAGTTTCTCACTCCTCTCTCCTTGATGGTAAGCTTCCTGTGGCCCCCTCTCCGATACCCATAAATGGTTTGGTTCGCCGTTTAGGAGAATCTGTTCCTTACGAAACACCAAGAGAGCTTTCGATACCAGAGATTAAAGAGATTGTTGCCCAATATAAAGTAGCGGCAGAAAACGCTAAGCGAGCGGGCTTTGATGGAGTTGAGCTTCACGGGGCCAATGGTTATTTAGTAGATCAATTTTTACATGATGGTACGAATCAACGAAATGATGAGTATGGAGGAAGTGTGGAGAAGAGATCACGCTTTCTTTTTGAAGTTCTAGAAGGGCTCATTGAAGTTTGGGGGAGTGGGAGAGTAGGTCTTCATCTTTCTCCTTACTCAAATACTCACGGCGTAAGAGATTCTCATCCAGACAAACTCTTTGAGTATGTTTTCACAAAGCTAAATGATCTCAAATTAAGCTTTGTCTTCATTCGTAATACCACTAATACGATTGAGATCTATCAAAAAATTCGTTCATGGTACGAAGGAAATATTATTGGAAATCAGAATTACAGTTTTGATACGGCCTCTATGGAGCTTGAGAGTGGACTTGTTGATGCTGTAAGTTTTGGACGATGGTTTATTTCTAATCCAGACCTTGTTGAAAAATTTAAAGAGGGTCGACCTCTGACACCTTGGAATGAGCAAACTTTCTATAGTGGTGGTTCAGTTGGCTACACTGATTATTAATTTAGCATCACCATTGCTTCGTATATTCCGATTACTTTAGTTTTTAGAACAAAACATCCGGATAATCTGAATTCAAGTGCGCTTTGAGAGCATCAATAAAGGTGCTGACATTAATATTTTTATTGGCCCGATAGGGTGTGACGGCCCAAATATCACTTTTACCTTCACTGTAATTTTCTAATAAAGGAACAAGACTTCCTTCAGTGATATGTTCAAAGACATAACTTCCTGGGAGTTTAACGATCCCCATTCCATCAAGAGCTGCTTGAAGAAGTACTCTTGGATTATTTGTTTTAATATTTCCATTGGTAGGCCATTCTTTAATTTTTTTATCGATCCTAAACTTCCATTTGTTTCCAAGACAATTGTGATTTTTTAAATCCTTTGGATGTTTTGGAGTCCCATATTTTTTTAAGTATTCTTTTGAAGCACAAACAAACTCTCTTCTGGTTGCAATCTTTTGAGCATACATGGAAGAAGATTTTAGGTTTCCAATTCTAATGCCCACATCAAACTTCTCTTCGATAAGATCAATTATCTTTGCATCAAAATAGATTTCGATTTGAAGCTCCGGATACTTGCGTGCCATCTCTAGAAGTACTGGAGCAATAAAGTTTTCTCCAAAGATTCCGGCCGTCGTCACTCTTAATGTTCCGCGAGGGGAGCGTCCCTGTTCCTTGATCTGGGTTTTAACTTGCTGAAGCTTTTCAAGAGAGGTGCGGCATTCGGTTAAAAATTCCTCTCCATAACTAGTGAGCCTTATACTACGAGTAGAGCGTAAGAAGAGAACCTCGCCAACCTCCTCTTCCAATGCTTTAATTGTCTTTGAGACTTGAGACTTTGAAACACCGAGGTTACGAGCGGCCACTGAGAAACTCTCGCTTTCAGCTACCTGAACAAAGTGCACAATTGATTCAATCCATTTAATTGTTTCCATAGGGAAACAGTGTTTCTCTCGGGGGGTAGATAGTCAAGATTTAGGAGAAGATTTAATATAAGATATAAAAATTAAAATATAAGGAGTGTCGTATGAAAGTTAAAGCAGCCGTTGCATGGGGACCGAATCAGCCACTTAGTATTGAAGAAGTCGATTTAGAAGGTCCAAAGAAAGGTGAGGTTCTGGTTCGTATAGTTGCTACCGGTGTATGTCATACTGATGCTTATACGCTCTCAGGAGTTGATCCAGAAGGAATCTTCCCGGTTATTCTTGGTCACGAAGGAGCAGGGATTGTTGAAGAAGTTGGTGAAGGTGTAACTTCCCTTAAAAAAGGTGATCATGTCATTCCTCTTTACACACCTGAGTGCCGTGAGTGTAAATTTTGTAAGTCCGGAAAAACAAACCTTTGTCAAAAAATTCGTGAGACTCAAGGTAAAGGGCTTATGCCTGATGGAACAACAAGATTCTCAAAAGACGGAAAGCCAATCTATCATTATATGGGAACTTCTACTTTTGCTGAATACACTGTAGTAGCAGAGATCTCTCTTGCCAAAATTGATCCGAAAGCTCCTCTTGATAAAGTATGTCTTCTTGGTTGTGGTGTAACCACAGGAATCGGTGCTGTTCTTAATACTGCAAAAGTTGAAAAAGGTTCAAACATCGCAGTCTTTGGAATGGGGGGAATTGGTCTTTCGGTCATTCAAGGCGCGAAGATGGCAGGGGCCGAAAAAATTATTGCCATTGATATTAATGATGCAAAATTTGAGATGGCCAAAAAGTTCGGTGCTACTGATTTCATTAACCCTAAAAAAATTGATGGAAGTGTAACTGATGAGGTGATCAAACTCACAGATGGTGGGGCCGATTATTCTTTTGAATGCGTAGGTAACGTTAACCTTATGAGACAAGCTCTAGAGTGTTGTCACAAGGGATGGGGAGAGTCCATTATTATCGGTGTTGCCGGAGCTGGAGAAGAGATCTCAACTCGACCATTCCAACTTGTTACAGGTCGTGTTTGGAAAGGTTCTGCCTTTGGTGGCGTAAAAGGAAGAACTGAACTTCCTGGTTACGTTGATAAGTATATGAAAGGAGAAATTAATATTGATGACTTAGTAACATTTACGATGCCTATTGAAGAAATCAATAAGGCCTTCGATTATATGCACGAAGGAAAAGCAATTCGTAGTGTTGTTACATTCTAAGGAGTGGCCATGAATTTAATTAAAGGTCATAAAACTTTTAACGGTGTGACTCAGTTCTGGTCGCATCAGTCGAAAATAACGAAAACCGAAATGAAGTTTTCTACTTTTATTCCAGAGAATCCACAGGGGGCCATTATCTGGCTCTCTGGGCTTACTTGCAATGAAGAAAACTTCATCACTAAGGCCGGAGCACAAAAATATCTTTCTGAACATAATTTAATGGTCATTTGTCCAGATACATCTCCTCGTGGTCTTAATCTTCCAGGAGAACATGACTCCTATGATTTTGGATCTGGAGCTGGTTTCTATGTAAATGCCACCACAGATGATTATAAGAATAATTACCTGATGGATGATTACATTATGAAAGAAATTGTTCCTATGTTGAAAAATGATTTCAAGATGGAGCGTATTTCTATAACTGGCCATTCAATGGGTGGACATGGAGCTTTAGTTTTAGGGCTTAGAAACCCAGAGGTATTTAGCTCTATTTCGGCCTTCTCTCCAATTGTTCACCCAAGTCAATGCCCTTGGGGAGAAAAGGCCTTCACAGGCTATTTAGGGAATGATAGAGCAGAATGGCTTAAGTATGATGCGACTGAGTTAATGAAGGCGGGTCATAAGCATCCAAAGAAAATTTTAATTCATCAAGGGACACATGATGAGTTTTTAACTCGAGAACTTTTAACCACTGACTTCATTGATGCTTGTGTAGAGATGGAACAAGAACAAGAAGTAGTGTTCTGTGATGAATACGATCATAGCTATTACTTCATTGCTACCTTCATTGAAAGTCACATTCTTCACCATAAAAAGTTTCTATAAAAGACATTATGTAGGAGTACCTAAGTCAAGTACTCCTGCATTTGTTTCTTAATTAATCACAACCGAATATTTATCGATCAAGATTTCTTGAGCTGATCAAGATCAGGCTTTATATCTTAAGGTTTATTAAGTTTTACTCCGAAAATAGATAAGAACGGTTCAAAGGATATGAACCTAAAAGGGAGTTTTATACTCTCTAGACTCTAATCACTTATAGTTCTCTAATTAAAGAGTTGGCTATCAAGGACGGAACAAGTGAACTTTATGGACTTTTATTTAAATTCAAATGCTGTTCGTGAGTTTGTGCTCTCACTTTGTAAGCTTTCGAATCAGGTTTTTGAAATTTCTTTGAATTCATCCCTGGTGACAGATGAGCTTTCCAGCTTAGGAAATGATTATAAAAGCTATGCGATTTATTCCGAGAAAATGAATCTCATTTCTAACTCCTTAGGAAATACTGCTAAGGGGATGTTGCGCTTCTCAACTCGCATAATGGAATTGTCACTGGAGAAAACAACCCTTGAGGCCAATATCGTTAAGCTTGAAGAAGGTCAGGCCCTGATTAGTAATGATAAAAATATCAAGGTCATTACTCAGTCCATTCAACGAATAAATAATAAAATTTCACCCCTTGAAGTCGATGCCAAAGAAATTATGACGAACTTGGATCAAGAATTAAAATCATTTGCTTTGGAGATTAGTAAGCTTTGGCTACTTTCTACTAATTTAAAAACACAAGTTGAATATGATGAGATTCATTATCTCGCAAATATTAGCTCAAAGATTGAAGCAACCTTAGCAAAGATTGAAGAAACAATGAATAAGCTTCAAGCACAACTTTTAAAACTGGAAAACAATGTATGAATACAAAAGTTCTTTTTGATAATGGTGAGGTTAAATGGATTGTTTTCGGTCGTGATAATTCACGTCCTGATGCAGTCATTGATACCAATGAATACGCTATTGTGAGTAATGGAGAAGCCATTCTACTTGATCCAGGTGGAACCGAAATATTCCCATATGTTTTGTCCGCTGTTTCAGAACATATTGATTTATCCAAACTCACTAAGTTTCTAGCGTCTCATCAAGACCCAGATATCTTTTCATCACTTCCTTTATGGATGGCCATATGTCCTGATGCTGAAATCTATATGCCATGGGTGTGGAGTGATTTTATCGCTCACTTTGGCAAAGAATCTGTCAAAAACTTTGTTAAGGTTCCCGATAGAGGAATGAATATCAAAGTAGGCCAAGCTGATCTTCAAATTGTGCCTGCTCATTACCTACATTCATCTGGAAATTTAAATGTCTACTGCCCAGTTTCGGGAATTCTTTTCTCTGGAGATATTGGTTCGGCACTTATTCCAGAAGAATATCCATTTTGGGTGGAGAACTTTGAAGAGCATACAAAATACATGCAGAAATTTCATGAAAGATGGATGCCATCAAACAGTGCAAAAGATGCATGGATTAGAAGAATTAGAGCATTAAACCCTTCGATGATTTGTCCACAACACGGGGCAATCTTTAAAGGGGAGAATGTAGGTAAGTTTTTAGACTGGTTAGAAAATTTAGAAGTTGGTCGTTTAGACCCGTAAAGGAGATAGCATATGAGTGCTGTAATGAAATTAGCGCCAGAGGCAAAAAACACAGAAAGAGAAGCTATTGAAGCGTCTTTGAAGAAATCTGAAGAAACGCTCGTTGAAATTATTCAACAGTTAAAAGTTATTGAAGATATTGCTTCAAAAACAGATCTTCTCGCTCTTAATGCTTCTATTGAAGCTGCTCGTGTTGGGAAGAGTGGTAAAGGGTTTACAGTAGTTGCAGATGAAGTAAGTAAACTTTCGGAAAAAACACAACGAGCTCTAACCTCAATCTCAGTGACAATTGAGAAGCTCGACAGAGAACTTAAGAACGTAAGTTCAAGTATCCGTAAGCAGAAATAGTTAGAAGGAAATTATTATGCATGATGAACTCTTAAACGATTTTCTTGAAGAAAGTATCGATCTTATAGAAAAGGTAAAAACCAATTTAGCAAATTGGCAATATCTGGAGAATAAGGTTGAAGCGATCGATAATATTTATCGTTGGGTTCATACTATAAAAGGTGGCTGTGCTATCTTTGAATATAAAGAAACGACCAGAATAGCTCATGATCTAGAGACATTTCTTGGCTCATTAAAAGAGAGAGTCGAGACCATCACGACAAGTGATTTAAAGAAAATTGATGAAGGTATCATGGCCATTGAATCAACTTTCAATGAAAAGTCTGGTATTGAAAGTTCATCAAATATGACCGTTATTGAAGAAGTATCTTCTCAAAACGATTCATCCTATCATTTTGAAACTCAATTTTTTAAAGACTGGATGTCTGGTTCTGAAGCTGTTGCTAAAGACCTTCATAACGATGGCTTCCGTTTTTTTGAAATAAAGCTACCTACAGCAATTTGTGAAAAGATTCTGGCCAAGCTTGGAGAATATGAAGTTTTCACGTTAGATACTTATGAAAAAGATGGACACTCCTTTTGCCTCTGTTCAATAAATTTAAAATCAAATCCGCTTTTTGAAGAGAAGGCCAATCTTATCATAAAACATTATGAAGGTCAGTGGTGTCACTTGATTGAGGAGAAAGAAGCTATTGCAGAATTAACTCCTATCACCAAAGTTACATCGACACCTAATATTGTTCAAACCCAAGAAGTGTTGAGGGTGCCACTAGCAACAGTGAATTCAATTCTAGACCATATATGGGAGCTCTTTTTGGTTCGAAACCAAATGGCGCACCTTTTTAAAGAAAATAAGCATATATTTAAGGATCATCTAAGTTTTATCCAGCAGTTTGAATCCATTGATAATGTTATTGAGAGAAATATTCACGAACTTGAATCGAAAACAATGAGCTTACGATTAAATCCCATCAAGCGAATTTTCGATCGAATGGGTAAAGTTGTAAAAGAATATTGTAATCAAAATAATAAAAAAATTGAGTTCGTTACCACGGGAGAAGGAATTGATCTTGATAAAAAAGTCCTAGATCAACTAAACGAACCACTTATTCACCTGATAAGAAATGCCATTGACCATGGAGTAGAGAAAAGTGATGAGAGAATTAAGGCGGGGAAACCTGAGCAAGGGCGAGTTGAACTTTCTGCACAACTTCAAGGCAATGAAGTAAGTATTGTTATTAGCGATGATGGAAAGGGTATTGATAGTACTAAAATACTTGAAAGTGCTCGTAAGAAAAATCTCGATGTTTCTCATATCTCAACAGATAAGGACGCTCTTGATCTTATATTTGCATCAGGGTTTTCCACTGCGGAACAAGTAACAGATGTTTCCGGTCGAGGTGTAGGTATGGATGCCGTTAGAAAGAGTATTCAAGAACTAGGTGGTAGCATCAGTATTGATACAGTTATTGGTAAAGGAACGAAATTTAAAATTAATTTACCCCTTACTATGTCCGTATCAAAATGTTTGATTGTTGACATACGAGGCCTTGAGTATGCCTTCTCTACTAAGTCCATTGTTGCGGTTGAGAAAATAAGTATGAATGGACTAAAAAAGAATGGAGCTGATCTGTACTATGAGTTTAATGGTGAAATGATTCCATGTTTTACCGTAGGAGAAATCCTGCCTGACTACCGTCAAGAACCAGATCTTCCCACTACATACACTCATGTATGTGTTACATCTGTTAATGGGCAGGTCGTTTCATTTTGTGTAGATGAAGTGTTACAGACAATGAACGTAGTCATCAAGCCACTTCCAAAGCTTATTGATCGTCAT
>CAYWMU010000002.1:6081-49885 GCA_964459395.1 uncultured Bacteriovorax sp. | reverse complement strand
TTCTCTTCACGGCACTCAAGGAGGACTTTTTGTACAAGACACCCCTAACCGCCACTGTCTTTAAAGATTTCTCATCTTTCTATCAGCAAATCCATTCTCCGATGACTGCCTCAGACTCCGCTTCACCTTTTGTTTACGTTGATGCTTGTGGCATCAAATTAGTAACAGGTGTGGTTGAAGAAAAAGGAAGTGATGGGATTTTTGCCATCTCCATGGCCGAGGATGGGCTAGTAGAGATGCTCTCTTTTTCGGAAGCGGGATGAATTAAATTTGGGGATAACTTTCCGTAACTTCCCTGAAAATTATTGACACCTCACCGTGTCAGTAAGATTAAGCCACGGTAATTACTACTTTTTACCTCTTAAATGAGGTAAAAACTAACAAAAATTAATTGTGGATAACTCAAGGGAATTTGTGGATAAGCCAAAAAACTTAAGATTAAATTTAGCTAAAATTATGTTTGCATCACTTTCTGAAATGGATGCAATCATTAATGAACATCTTAAAAAGGCCCAGACCTATATCAAGGCCGATGGTTCTCCTGTCACAGACCTTGACCTCGCCCTCTCTCAAGAACTTGAGAAAATTGCTTCCCTTCATAGCATTAACTTTTATTCAGAAGAGAATATTGGTGAATGGGCATTTCCATTAATGGTAGTTGATCCCCTTGATGGTACTAAAGAATTCATAGCTGGCCGTGATGAATGGGTGGTTTCGGTAGCTTCATTAAAAAGCTCTCAACTAGACGGAGAAGGATGGATTTATAATCCGCTACGTAAGAAAGTTTATCACAATATTTCTCGTCGCTCATTTGAAGAAAAAGAAACTTATTTCGGGGAAGCCTCTCGATCAGAATGGGCCAAGGGTTATTATAAGGAAAGCTTTGAACAATTTCGCATGCAACCGATGGGCAGTATTGCGTTTAAATTAGCACGCCTTGCTGCGGGAGAAATTGATTTCGTCGTTAGTCTCCATCCTAAAAACATTTGGGATATTGCTGCAGGAACGTTGTTGTGTAAAGAAGCCGGAATGAGCTTTTATGCTAAGGGAAAGAAAGTTACAGAGTTTGTTCCTTATTTTGAAGGTCCACTTATTTGGTGCTTTGACGAGCTTTACCCGCAACTTTCAAAGCATTTTTACTAGCAGGACAAATATCCTTTAGTACACAGAGATCACATTGAGGTCTTCGGGCAACACACATTCTTCGGCCAAGAAAAATGAGCAGATGTGAGATCTCCGTCCAAACTTCATTGGGGAAAAGTTTCATGAGATCCTGTTCAATTTTCACAGGATCACTTTGTTTAGTAAGACCAAGAAGATTGGTGGTTCGCTTTACGTGAGTATCAACCACAATACCGTGATTGATGTTAAATGCATTTCCAAGCACAACATTGGCAGTCTTCCTTCCAACACCAGCAAGTGAGCTAAGTTCCTCAATAGTGCGAGGAACCTCGCCATTGAAATCCTCAACAAGAGAAATAGCGCAGTTTTTAAGAGACTTGGCCTTATTATTAAAAAAGTTGATGGACTTAATTACCTCCGCAATTTCTTCAACAGAAGCCTTGGCCATCTTTTGTGGAGTTGGATATTTTTTGAAAAGTGATGGAGTAACCATATTAACCCTCACATCCGTACATTGAGCTGAAAGGATGGTGGCAATCAGTAATTCAAAAGGATTACTATGGGTTAGCTCACAATGAGCGTCAGGATATAATTTTTTTAAACGAGCATAAACCTCGAGGGCCTTTTCACTTTTTTTCATAGACTCCGAGTATAGCTTAATGGCCTAATTCTAGAAAGACTGCTAAGAAGATATATGGGAAATTTCAAAGTAAAAGATCATTATTACCAAAAAGCTAAGCAAGAAAACTTTCTAGCAAGATCAATTTATAAACTTGAAGAAATTGATCTTAAGTACAAAGTGCTAAAAGCAGGAATGAAAGTTGTAGATTTTGGTTACTATCCTGGTTCGTGGATTCAATACACCAGTAGAGTTGTTGGTGACTCAGGAATGGTAGTTGGAATTGATATTCAGGAAGTAAATAAAAAGCTCGCTGGCCTAAAAAATGTGCGAGTTTATCAGCAAAGTATTTTTGATGTTAATGACCTTTCTCAACTTGGAGTAGAAGAGCAATTTGATGTCGTTCTTTCTGATATGGCCCCATCGACTACGGGAATTAAATCAGTTGATCAAGATCGCAGTCTTAATCTTGTTGAATCTGTTTTTGAGGTCTTACCTCGATTTTTACGTCCTGGTGGAAATTTTGTTATTAAAGTTTTTGACTCACAAAACGCTCAAAACTTTTTGAAGCAACAAAAAAACCATTTTGGTGAGTTTCATTTTTTAAAGCCTAAATCTACTAGAAGTGTCAGCAAAGAATTTTTTGTCATTGGGAAGAATTATAAGGCATAATTCTTATTATGTTTTTAAAAGCAACCCATTTCAAAATGCTGCTTCTGGCAGTGCTGATCATTATTGCAGCATTCCCTGCTTGGTCGAATCTTAATTTCATTAAGGATAACACCTTATTTCAAAATAAAGAGAAGAGTGATGAAATCACTCACGAGGATTGGTCTAAAATCGTTTCCTCTCATAAGAATTGGGATGAACAGCTAGATTATGATAACACCAAGTATAAAATCACCTATACCTTCAATGAAGAATTAGAATCTTATATTCAGAGACAACTTCGCCTTTATCGTCCTGACTACACATCGATTGTTGTTATGGATAACGAGACTGGTGAAGTTCTGGCGGCAGTTGATTATGGAAGAGCTTCAAAAAAATTTGGTAGAGACTTAACTTTTTCTACCAGTCATCCAGCGGCGAGTATTATTAAAGTCATTACTGCGGCGGACCTTCTAGAGAACACGCACATAAAAGAAGATACTGACTTTCACTATACTGGTAAATCGACAACACTTTATCGTTACCAGTTAGAAGAACCAGGACCAAGACGCCGTTGGATAAGAAAAATAAATTTGAAGAAGGCGTTTGCAACTTCTAATAACGTTATTTTTGGACGTACTGCCATCGATAACTTAACTCCTGCCGGTTTAAAAAAAATGGCAGAGAAGTTTGGCTTCAATAAAGATATTATTTCAGGAATAGATCTGGACCCATCGAGTTTTGGAATGGCCCAATCAACTTATCACTTAGCTGAGTTGGCCTCAGGACTGAATAGAGAAACTCTTATGAGTCCTGTTCATGGAACTCTAATAGCTTCGATTATTGCTAATCAGGGAAAAGTTGTTTGGCCACAGTTAATCAAATCCCTTGAGGCTGAAGATGGGAAGAAGATTTACCCTCCTCTCAAAGCTGACGAACAAGTTATAACTCAGGCTACAGCTCAATCATTATCAAGATTATTTGAAGAAACAGTGATTAGAGGGACAGCACGATCATCATTTAAAAAAAATAGAACTCTATTAAAAAATATTGAGATAGGTGGAAAGACCGGAAGTATTACTGGTGGCACTCCTTTCGGAAAAAGAGATTGGTTTGTGAGCTACGCGAAAAAAAGAAACTCCGAAGATAAAGGTATCTCAATCGGAGTTATGATCGTGAACCAGAAGAAGTGGTATGTTAAATCCCCTTTTCTTGCAAAGAATATTATTGAATACTACTATTCCAAGATATACCCAAGTAAATTAAAGGACCCAAGTGATGGATGATCAAGTTAGTAAAATGGATGAAACTAACAATGTAGGGGCAGAGGCCGGTCCTACGGCAGCACCAGTGGACAGAAAAAAGAAGATAATCAAAGAGGTGAAATCTTTTATTGTTATTATTCTATCTGTACTCGCGTTTCGCTCAGTTTTATTTGAACCATTTAAAATTCCATCGGGTTCAATGATACCTACTCTACTCATTGGTGATTTTATTTTAGTTAATAAGTTTGCTTATGGATTTAAAGTACCATTTTCAGATTGGTTTTCTGATCCTACTTATCTAACTGGCCCGAAAGCTCCTGAAAGAGGAGATGTTATCGTTTTCAAATACCCTAAAGATCCAAGCCTTAACTATATTAAAAGGGTGATAGGACTTCCTGGGGATACAGTTGAAGTGATTGATAAGGTTGTTTACGTAAACAATGAACCGATCACGACAGTTAGTATTGATGGAAAAGAAATCATGGAAGATATGGATGAGCGCTACAAGTCTTATGATTTTGATTTTCTTGAAACGAAAACTGGGGATGCTAAACATATTACTCAAATAGATAAGGGTAATGATTATTTTGCTAATTTTTATAAAATCACTGTTCCTAAAGATCAGTATTTTGTGATGGGTGATAACCGTGATTTCTCAGCAGACTCTCGTCGTTGGGGGACAGTACCTTTTGGTCACATTAAAGGGAAGGCCATCATGATCTGGTTCTCTCTTTCAGTACCATGGCCTGGTAGCGAAGATGAGCAAGAGACATGGAAGTTTAGACCATGGCGAATCGGGAAAATGATTAATTAAATTTAGGGGAGCTTAGCTCCCCTTTTTATTTTAATGTAATTCTCGTTTCACCATCATTGCCATTATCTGGTGGTCCTCCAACAAAGTCCTTAGATCGTCTTATATAATCTCGAAGCCACTTTTTAAGTACCCCATCACCATGACCATGAATGATATTTAGAAACGGGATATCTCCAGTTAAGAGATCGCCCAAGGCCATCTCAAGTTGGGATTGAAATTCAGAAAGCCTAAGTCCTCTAACATCCAATTCAAACTTAGGAGAGTGAGACTTCTCAAAAGAAACATGAACTCGATTTAATGGTTTGTGCTGAGATTGTTTTAGAGTAGAGATGGGGACTTTTAGCTTGATAGGACCTTTTGCCACGGTGACTTCATTTCTTTTGGAATCAATGGCATGCACGAGAACATCTTTTTTAAGAATATATGAGTATACAGTATCTCCCACTTCTAGTTGTGAGATATCGAGCTCCCCTCTTGGAGTTTCATCTATAACTGGCTCTGATGTCGGAGATAGTTTAGAGAGTTGTTGCTTTAATTCGAAATTGATCTCCTCTACTCTCTTGGGGCGAACAATATGTTGAGACTTCACTTGCTCTACTAATTCATGGGCCTTCTTAACAATTTTTTCAATTTCTTTTTTAGCTCGTGAGATTTCATCCTGAAGCTTTAAATTGAGAACACCTTCCATCGCCCCTTTTTGATTTTTCAGTTCTACTTCGAGTTGACGGTTTTGTTGAATTAAATGATCGAGCTCGATTTGCTTTTGAGAAACTTTTTGGAGAAGAGTTTCATAGCTAATGTTTTTTGTATTAATGTGCTTGATAGCATTGTTGGGAACATCTTTGACCAGTTCATTGTCCGCAGCAAGAATTCTAAATATATCAATTGCCATTGAAGCGCCTGGTGTACCCCATTGAACTTTATAAGTGGGCTTCATCCTTTGAGTGTCAAAACCAACATGGCAAGAAATGTATTGGCGATCTTGATGTATTAAGGTCTTAAACATTTGATGGTGAGTGGAAACCACTAAGTGAGTCGTACTTCTTTTATGGAGTTCATCAAAGTAAGCAAGAGACAACGCGGAAGCTTCATCTGAAGAAGTTGAATTAAAAATCTCATCAATCAATACGAGATTAGTTGGCAGAATATTCTCAATGAGTTGAATGTAATTTTTTACCTCTCCAGAGAAAGAAGAAAGTCCAATATTGAGATCTTGAAGATCATTTCCAAAATAAAAGAGACCTTCATAAGGATACATCTCTGCTTCTAGAGCAGGTACGAAATGGCCATGATAAAGGAGGAGATAACTTAAAGCGATGGATTTTAGAAAAACGGTTTTCCCTCCTGTGTTGGGGCCAGAAATCACGATACCGTGATGATTCTTTTCACACATAACATCATTTTTAGTGGGATGAGAAATGAGAGGGTGAAAAAGATCAGTAAGCTTAAACCCAGGAGTGCTTTTAAGCCGTGGACGAGTTAATTGATAACGTTCGGAAAAATTAATTTTTGCCAAGTAGTAATCAAAGGTTAATAGATGCTCATGTATAGTTAGCAGATCATCTTTAAGAAACATGAGTAGGTTAGAGTACTTGATAGTAAGCTGATTAATGATCTCATCAATTTTAGCATTCAGCTCCATTCTTCGATTACACATTTCGCGAATAGCTGAAAGCTCTACAAAGAGTGTTTGACCTGAGTCAGATCTGGAAATAATCATTCCAATGTCAGAGCGATAGGAGTCTGACCTAACTGGCACAACATAGCGGTCATAATGAACATCAAAACTATTAAATTGAAGAATTTTTTGATTTTGTGCCTGATTCAACCATTCTTGAATATAGCGGCGAATTTTCTCTTCTAGATCACGAAGACTTTTACTTAACTCTCTTAACTCAGGATGACGCTCCAAGTGGATTTGACCATCAGGATCCACCAGATAACGAAAATCCCGAAGAAACTTTCTTCCAAATAACTGAGGATCAAGATCTTTATAGTACTGCATAAGAGGGAGAGAGAGATGCTTAAAGTTTTGCTTTAGAAACAGCCCTTTCTCTAAAACTTGTGCGAGTAGATTGAGCTCGGGGAAGTTAAGAACGCCTTGCTTTGACACTCTGGTGATAAGAGTTTCAATAATATTGTCTTCAGGAAATTGTCGGGTGAGTTGTTCGATAATATTTCTATCATCCTCGGAGAGCGAACTGTTGAAGAGCTCAAGGGTGTTAAGTTCATTCTCGATTTCACTAGCGGAAGTAAAAATATGGTTTTTAAAGTTAATCTTATTGGTATCAAAATGGGCAAATTGCGAGATAATATTTGATAATTGATCCCACTCAACTTGACTGTGATGAATGCCTAAAGAAGTCGTAATAAGGTTTATACTCATATGATTCAATACTATAGTGATTTGAAAAAAATTATTCAATCTGACCAGATGAAACGTTTGCATGGTGGGCAGATCCAAAAAATATATAGTACGGCCAACTACCTGTCTTTAGCAATCAGGGCCCCTGGAAAAACCTCTCATCTTTTTATTGGTAGGGGAGCTGGTCATGAAGGTCTTTTCCTCTCTGATAAACCACCTGTGTCGGCCATCAGGCAAAGAGAGAGGTTTTTAGAGTATCTCAGAAAGCATCTGAGTTCTTGTACTTTAATCCATGTAGAAATTGACAATTACGACCGTATTGCAGAAATCGTGTATCAGAAGTTTGGTAAGCTGCAAAGACTTGCTCTTTTTTGGAGAGCGAGAAAACTTTATTTTGCTCATCTTTATCAAGAATTACCAGAGCAACCTCAGAGGCTTCTTCTGAGTTGGACCAATAAATCAACTCCTGCAAATGAAGTGACCTCTCTTTTTGAATATTTCGATGAAGTAGGCAGGAGTAAAGAGCTTGATCAGGAGGGGAGTGGTCAAGATGTTTCCATCGAGGAAGAACTAGAGAAAGAATTAAAGCAATTACAACTTGGTCAGCTTATATATCGACCTAGTTTTATTCAACGGAAGATAAAAAATATTACAGAGGATTTAGAGAATGCTCGTCAGTGGCATGAATTGCAAAAGTTTCTTGATTCAGGTGAAGAGATAAATGCTTATGAAATGGTCATTGCTGGGCATAAGTTTAGATTCGATTCGGATCTTAATCAGTATGAGAAAAGAAATCTGATCTTTGACAAAATTAAGAAGTTAAAGCGCGGTGAAAAAATCCTTATGGATCGCTTAGAGCAAGTTAAGGGGCAGGAGCAAGAAAACAATCAAGCCAAGTTTAAGCCCTTACCAATTACTCAAGTATCTTGGGGGTTGGAGAAAAAAACGCCGATTAGTAAGCCTGTCACTTATAATGAATATAAATCAGTTCGGACAGAGTTTGGCAGTATCGCCTGGGGGCTCACTTCTCAGGGGAATGACCAAATACGTAACAAATGGGCCTCAAAAGAAGATTGGTGGTTTCATTTGGATGGCCACAAAAGCTCTCACATAATTGTAAAATCTGATAATATTCTAACACCTGATCAAATGGAAGTTGTCGCTTCTATTTTGGCCCAGGTCTCTGGGTTTATAGGAGAGTGGATTCCTGTGATCTTTACTCAAGTAAAGAACTTGAAAGGTGTCTCGGGAAGACCCGGTATGGTAGTATATAAAAAACAAAAACATATCAACTGTCGGAGAGTCGAGGTTGATCATCTTATCAAGGAAGATATATGAAATGGTTTTGGTGCTTAACATTTGTTAGCTTTAATCTCCTAGCACAAGTTGAGATGTTGCAGTCATTTGATAAAAAAACCTATACGCCTCGACAAAAATCAGTCACGGATCTCGTCGTGGATATTGAAAGCGAGAAAATGAAAGAAGATTTGAATGAGCAAAAGATTTTTGGAAATATCAAAAAACTATCATTCAGGTTCTATTGGACAGCTCAACCAGAAAGACTTGCTGTTGAAGTGCTAGGTTTACCAGAAGGCTTTAAAGAGGTTAAAGAAAATCTCAAGGCCAATACTCTTTCTTTATTTGAAGACATTATTCCCATTCCTCTCGAAAAGAAATTTTCTAATTTTAAACTTAATCGAAAGTCTAATCGTTTAATTGAAGCAAAAGATAATAACTCACTTACTCCAATCAGCTCATATGACTTGGTTTTTAATAACGATAATGTTCTTACCGAGGTCATTGCGAAGCGTGCGGTTGGAGAAATGGTTACTAAGTTTGTTTATGATAAAGCTTCTTTTTCTGATGGACGATTGGTTTTGAAAGCTCAAGAGATCTTCATTGAAGAGTCTGGCCAGAAAGTAAATATTAAAAAAGAAATCTCTTATCAAGTTGTGGCGGGAGTAGGTTTTCCTCAAATAGTAAATGTAACAACAAAACAAACTGGAAATAGCGGAAGTTTTGAGCGAGCTGAAACACTTAGTTTTAATAATTATCAGGTTAATAAGGGTGAAGCACTTAAATTCTTTCTAAGTGAAAATAAATAAAAAGGTAATTTTTGAGACAGCTCATTTTGAATAAAACAGGCCAAAATAAAGTTCGTTCACAGGCCAAGGAATTAAAGGCTGGAGACTTTGAGAGCTCTGTTAAATCTTGCCATCCAGGTGAATGGTGTTCATTGCAAGTGGATGGAAAAGACTATGTTGGTTTTATTAACCCACTGGTTGGCGATCAATTCACATGTTTTTATTTGATTGAGCAAGATGGAAGCCAAGCTGATCCTGTGATGATAGTGAAAGATAGGATCAAGAAGGCTTATAGCAAAAGAGAAAAGCTTGCTGGATACCTTGATGGTTGCAGACTTTTCTATGGGGCAAGTGATGGTCTTCCGGGATTAATTATCGACACCTTCATGAATGCAAATATTATTCAAATCAATACTGCGGGGATAGATAAGTATCGTGAAGAATTGAGAACTTTGGTCTCTGATCTGACTCAAAAGAAAAGCTATTTTCTAGATAATGCTCAGTATCGGTCCAAAGAATTTCTTCCTTCATTTGATAAAGAGCAGATTGATGACCTTAATATTGTAGAGAATAATCTCAAGTACAAGCTCCGTTCTGAAGTTCTTCAAAAAGTCGGCTTCTATTATGACCATCGTGAGAATAGAAGACAGCTTGCAGGAATTATAAAAAGCTTAAATGTTACATTTAAATCAGGCGTAGATCTTTTTAGTTATATCGGTGCCTGGGGAATAAATGCCCTGAGTGCAGGCTGCAAGGAAGTAGATTTTGTTGACCAAGGGGAATTCTCCACCGAGGTTTCATGGAGTTTAAAAGAAAACAACTTTGAAGGGAAAGGTCATTTTCATCGGATGGATGTTTTTAAATTCTTAGATGAGAAAATCAAAGCCGGAACCCAGTATGACTTAATTCTTTCTGATCCTCCTGCTTTTGCTAAAAGTATGAATCAAAAGAAACAAGCACTCGAAGGATATTCAAAACTTCATCGAAAGGTCTTCAAATTAGCAGCAACAGGATCTTTGTGTGCTTTTAGTTCATGTACTCACTATGTGACTCATGAAGAGTTTATGAAGAATATCCAAGATGCAGCTTTCAAAGAAAATAAGAAAATTCAATTAATTTATACGGGTATCCAAGGCTGGGATCATCCAATTAGTTCTCTGAATGATAGATCAAATTATATTAAAAGTTATTTCTATATCGTGGAGTAAATATGGTGTTACAGGATAAAGTCAATAATCTACTTGCAACTGCTAAAACAAAAGTCTTTGGTCAGGATGAAATGCTTGAATCAATTATTGCTGCCCTTGTGTGTGAAGGTCACTTACTTATTGAAGGATTGCCTGGCCTAGGTAAAACGTTATCAGTAAGTGTAATGAGTAAGCTTTGCCAACTTCACTTCCAAAGAATTCAATTTACTCCTGATCTTCTTCCGTCAGATCTAATTGGAACGATGATTTACAATCAACAAACCCATGAGTTTTCTACAAAATTTGGTCCTATATTTACTCAGCTCGTTTTGGCAGATGAGATTAACCGCTCTCCTGCAAAAGTTCAGGCCGCTCTTCTAGAAGCTATGGCAGAGAAACAGGTAACAATTGGAGATAAGACTCATAAACTTCCATCTCCATTTGTTGTTCTTGCAACTCAGAACCCCATTGAGCAAGAAGGTACTTATAACTTGCCAGAAGCTCAGCTTGACCGATTCATGATGAAGATCTCAGTTGATTATCCTGATTTTGAAGCTGAAAAAAGCGTTCTTGATCTTAAGCCATTTGACATGAATCTTAATCCTCTCATCAATCAGAATGATCTATTAGAGATGAAGGAAAAGGTTGAAATGATCTATGTGGATGAGAAGATCAAAGAAATGATTATTCGTATTGTCCATGCTACTCGACCAGGAAATAAACACTTTCTTAAAAAATATGAAGGTGCCATTCTTGCAGGAGCTTCACCACGTGCTTCTATATGGCTTTATAAGATCGCTAAGTTCAAAGCTTTCTTGGAAGGTAAGGATTTTGTAACACCTGATCATATCTTATCGGTGGTTCCTGCAGTATTAGGGCATAGAATTATTCCTTCTTATGAAGCTCAAATTGATAAATTAAATACAAGAAATATTGCATCTGCAATTGCTTCCAGTGTTATCTAATGAATTTAAAAGAAATTGAACGAGTTGTTTCACTGATTCAGGCGAGCGTTTTTAAACGCGCTAATTCCCATACAACGGGAATGATAAAATCTCATTTTCGTGGTTCAGGTCTTCAGTTTCGTGAACACCAAGTTTATGTACCCGGAGATGATGTTCGTTTCATCGATTGGAAAGTTTCAGCGAAGTCGACAAATATTTACTTAAAGACATTTGAAGAAGATCGAAATGTTGAAATTAATGTATTTCTTGATTTAACGACCACCCTCAATTACGGGGATAAGGGTGTTTCAAAACTCCAGGCGAGTATTGAAATAATAGCACTTCTTTACCTTCTTGCCGGTCAGACACATGACTTAGTTAAGGTCACTATTTGGGCCGATAATGCAATCGTTCTCCCTCCTAAAAAAGGTAAAGAAGGACTTACTCTCTTTATATCTTTTTTAGAAAAGCTGAATGTCATCAACAAAGATGGCCAGTATCAGCTTGATACTGAATTTGAAAGTACGTTGTCTGAAAAGGATAAAATAAATTATCTGAAAACCGCATTGGCCCGAAGGAAAGAGGTGGTTTATCTGGGAGACGGCTACTCATTTAATGATTTAGAAAAAATTAATTCGTTAATTGTTATGCGGAATTTTCATTTTTTCAAAGTTGTATCTCCTCTGGATTTGGGTGAAGTGCCTAGCTATTTATTTAAATCTAGAGAGGGATCGCATTGGATAGGAGAGAGTTCGGAGCTCACTGATCAAAGAATAAAAGTAGTTCGTGTGGATGATCGATACCTAGACCGTTTTGTAAGAGAACTTGTATGAAGTTAATACTATTTCTACTAACATTTTCATTTAGTATCTATTCTGCAGAAATCAAACTCGTACTTGATCGCCCTACTGCTTTTACAGGAGAGGTGATTGGTGCAGATGTTGAAAATTATAGCGGACCAGTTCTTAAGGAAGAGAAAGTTGGAGATACTCTTTATATTCTTCAGTTAAATGAAGCAAGAGCTGACCTTGTTTTTTTGAAGAAACCTTCTGTTAATACTTTGCCACTTAATGAGACAGACCACTTAATTTGGAATCCGATAGAGATCACTGAAGTACAAGTGCCTGATCAAGCAATACTGAATGTTCAAGACTTCGATCTAAAAAGTAAGGTGTGGGTTCTCTATTTATTAATAGGTTTTCTCATCTTAAGTGGTGCTGTGTGGTATTACTTAAAAAAAATCAAACCGAGAAATATTCTAAAAAAAGAAAAAGCAGAAATAAAAAGAAGACTCTTTGCTGCTTCAGACTTAGAAGAAATTAGTAAGGTTTGGAGAGAAAAGCATACCTATATAGATACTTTCTCTTTTATTGAAGACGATTTTAATAAATTTGAAGTCACCTTTTATAAGTATGGATTCAAACCTCAACTTACCGAAGATGAGAAAAAAGAGATCTTAAAAAGTTATAAGAATTTCTTAGATAATATTCGAGGAGGAAATTTTGGAGTTTAAGTATCCATTATTGGCCATCCTTGGAGTTGTGGCAGGAATAATCTGGAGTTTGGATTACTGGAAAGTATTCTCAAAAGTTAAACTTGCTCTTCCTCCGCAAAAAAATAAGTCTCAAATGAAGATCTTTTTTCGATTTATTTTTTTTCTAGTGGGAATCACCGCATGGGGATACATAAGCTTTTCATTAACACAGCCTCGTTTACCGCAGAAATATAATCCAAGTAATATAAAAGTTAATGACATTATTTTCTCAATTGATGTCTCTCGTTCAATGCTTGCTGAGGATCTTGTTCCTAATAGACTCGAAGTTGCCAAAGAGAAAATAAGAGAGTTTGTTAGGCTAAGACCAACAGATAGGATTTCTGTGATCACATTCGCTGAGAAGGTTCTTACTCTTTTACCTCTCACTACTGATCCAAGTCTTGCAGATAAGATCTTATCTGAAATCTCTATCGGTTACTTAGGTAGTGGAACAAATATTGGAGATGGTCTAGGTCTAGCTGTGGCCCGAGCAGTTGATAGCACAACAAAGAATAAGGTTGTTATTCTTTTAACAGACGGTGTAGCCAATGTCGGGACCATGACACCTATAGAGGCTGCAGAAGAAGCTAAAAAGAATGGAATTAAAGTTTACACGATCGGTCTCGGTGGGGATGGGGATGCGAAGATTCCAATCGGTAATGGATTCTTTGGTACGCAGTACGCGCTCATTCCCGGAGGATCTATTGATTACAAAGTACTTAAAGAAATTTCAGATTTAACCGGTGGAAAGTTTTATCCTGCCAAAAATGAAAAAGCGTTACAGGAAATCTTTAATGAAATTCAAACTTTAGAAAAAACTCATATCGAAGTTAATCACCAGATTGTTTACGATGAGAAATACTACTCTTATTTACTTATAGGTTTTTCCTTACTCTGTCTTTCAGGACTTGGTAGAAGACTAATCTTAAGGGATCTTGTATGAGTTTTGTTTATCAGAACTATTTTTATATTGCTGTAATAGCTATTGTTATTTTCTGTTTTGTAATTATCAGAGAAGAAAATAAGTTTTTTAACTTTGTAGAAAGATTTTGGTTTAAGAAAAGATCTTTTATTTCTCATGTTTCAAAGGTTTCTTTTCTTCTTGGTTTTTCTTTGTTGGCCCTAAGTCTTCTAGATCTTCGTGGCCCTGAAGAAAGAATCAAGGCCCAGGTACCTTCTAAGCGAACAATCATTCTTATGGATACTTCTGCCAGTATGCTTGCCGAAGATGTCAGACCATCACGATTAGAGAAAGCTGTTCTGCTAGCAAAGCATCTCGCTCGAAAAGCCGTCGGACATCAGATATCAGTCATCGTTTTCTCTGAAACTCAAATGAAAATCGTCCCTTTTACTTCGGATCTTGATTTGATTGACTCAAGACTTGAAAGCATACGAGGTCTCAAAAACCATTATGCATCATCTGCTTTGTCGCTTGCACTCCAGGAAGCAATTCAGTCCTTAAAGGATAGCGGAGAAGATCCTAGAGGGAATATAGTTGTACTAACTGATGGGGAAGAGACATCAGAAGGGATTGATTTAAAAATACCTGAAGGTGTGTATGTCGCTTTTGTTGGAATTGGTACTAAGAACGGGGGACGTATTCCTTTGGATGATAAACGCGGAATGCGCTATGGTCACAAAAAACATCAGGGAAAAGATGTTATTACCAAACTTAATCTCGATTTCTTCAATGAGATCACTAGTAAGTATTCACAAACTAAGTTTTGGCAGGCCGATACATATGCTCTGCCTTCGGAAGAAATCGTTGCTTTTTTTGAATCAGAATTCAATAAGGGCGTCGAAAACCAAGACATGGTCATAAGACCCGTATTCATGCAGTGGCTGGTTATTCCAGGGATTTTATTCTTAGTAGTTTCGTATTTGTTAAAGATGGTTAAAGTCTTTGCTCTTGTTACTCTTATCTTGATTTCCCCTGCATGGGCCAATGATAACCAAGAGCAGAAGCCTATTCCTGAACAGATCTTAAAGGGTTTGGAGGAATTGAGGAAGGGGCATTTGAGTAAGAGTGAGAAGATAGGTCTTGCTTATGAACTTCAGAAAAATGAATTTCACGAAGAAGCCTTGAAACTCTACCAGGAAGAGCTTGATCACCTTACACCTGAACAAAGATTCAATTACGGAACGTCACTTTTTAGTAACAAGAAATTATCTGAAGGTTTTGCAGAGTATAAAAGGTTATTAGAGGATGAGAATGTTTCAAATGACCTGAAAGAAAAAATTGCACAGAATGCTCTTCTTTTTTTAAGACAAAGTGAACAGGACAAGGAAGACCAAAAGAAAAAAGAGCAGAATAAAAAAGAGAGTAACGAGCAAGGTGATAAGGGAGAGAGTGGCCAATCTGATCAACAGTCACCTAATAATCAAAATAACCAAAATAATCAGGATGGCCAACAAGACCCTAATAGGGATCAAAGTGGTGATGAAAATAAAGAGAATGATAAAGACAGTGATAAAGATAAGAAGGACGAAGATCAGAAGGATGGAGAGGGTGACGATAAGGATAAGAAAGAAGATGCTGAACGTCCTAATGAAAATCGGCCCAATCTTCCTCCTAAGAAACTACCGGCCAAATTAAAACAACTCATGTCTGATGACAGAAAGCTTCAAATGGAAATGATTGAGCGTGGAACAAAAGATATGAATAAGAGACAATCGAATTCAAGTAAGGATTGGTAATGAAACATTTACTTTGGATGATCATCATCTTATTAAGTTTACCAGCTTGGGCAAGCTCTAAGCTCTCAGTTCGTGTCGAACCGAAAAAGCCAATTGTTAATGAGACCTTTGTTGTAGAGTTCAAAGTAATCTCAGAATATGCCCAAAATATTGAAGAAATAAATTTTAAATATCCTGGCCTGACCGTTATTGGCCAATCTCAACAAACAGTTTCAACGAGAACGGTATATGCTAATGGCCAGCTAACAGTGACTCGTGAGTTGACAATTTTATATGAGTTGCAGGCCGATAATTATGGGGTGAAGTATCTCCGGGATATCAGAGTTAAGGTGGATGGGGAGGAGCTAACTCATCCTATGGTGAGCTTTGAAGTACTCAAAGAGCCTCAGGTTAAGCCAGACGTTTTTGTAATGGCAGACATTCCTAAAACAGACTTATTTGTCGGAGAAGGAGTTGTCGTAAGGTACTATCTTTACTCTAAAGTATCAGTGAGCAATCTTGATATAAAAAAGTATCCTAAGCTCAATCGGTTTTTGAAAAGGTATTTACAGGAACCTGATCGTGCTGAAAGGGTGGAAGTTGATGGTGACCTTTACATTCGTAACTTAATCTATGCAGCTAAACTATTTCCTGAAAAAGCAGGAACATTAAAAATTGACCCTATCTCATTAAGTGTTACTTACTCCCGCAGTAATCGTAATGATCCCTTCAATGTCTTTGCTTCACCAAGGAATATGAGGACGAGGACAATTTCTAGCGAAGTGATTAATCTTAATGTTCTTCCTTGGCCTACTCCTGTACCTCAGAACTTTACAGGCTTAGTGGGAAAACATGACTTTTCTCTTAATATGAATCAGACGAAACTCGTAGTGAATCAGCCTCTGGAGATTACCTTAACTGTTAGTGGCCCTGGAGCATTAGAAAACTTTGAAGCTCCCAAGGTTCTCGAAAATAATGCACTTGAAGAATTTGAGTCCCATGGAGAATTAAGAATACAAGATACAGATATGGCGACGAAAGTTTTCACATATACCTTTTTAGCATCTGCGCCACTAGATCTTGCAGCAAAGAAATTAAGTTATTCCTACCTTGATCCAGTATCTGCGAAATACGTGGAAGTCGATCTCGTTCGTGACGCTTTACAAGTTGGTGGGCAGGCAAGAGCGGAGCCGGCCAAAAAAACAAAGAATAATACTTCCAGTGTTCAAGATACTCCTCAGAAGACGGATGAACCAAATGAGCTTAAAAAGATAAGTACTGATGTATCGTGGAGCAGATGGCAAAATTACATTAATGCAGTATTGGGAGTTATGGCATTGGCGCTTTTACTTAGCTTTAGCGGTTTGAGATTGAAGAAGAGTATTTCTCAGAGAGCTATTGTTCCTTCTCATTTCAAGAAAAGCTTTAATAACCATGAATTTATTAAGTGGATGTCTCCGGCCATCGCAAAAGAAGCGAAGTCTCCTAAGGAGGTACTTATCGATTTAGAACTTAGTGCAGAAGCACAAAAGTACTTTATGGATTTGATGAACTCTTCAGATGCTTCAAAGTTTTCAATCGGTAAAAAAGATTATAAGTACACTTACAAGGAAAAACACTTTAAAGAACTCGCTTCTAAAATAGAGAAATACCATGAAAGTTATTCATAACATTACTGATATTCCCAAAGGCCAAAAAATTGGAATTACTATAGGTAATTTTGATGGTGTCCATATTGGTCATCAGCATTTGCTGACAGAAATACGTAAGAAGTGTGATGCTAAAGGTTTATCATTTGTCGTAGTAACTTTTGTTCCTCATCCACAAAAAATACTTTGTCCAGGAAAGGAACGCTTTTTAATTAATAGTTATAATTACAAGAGATCACTTCTTGAAGAACAAGGTGTTGATTATTTAATTGAAATTGAATTCAATCGAGATTTTTCTACTTTGTCTCCTGAGGACTTTTTAAAAAATTATCTTCTACCGCATCCCGGTTTAGAAGATATATACCTTGGCTATGATTTCGCCTTTGGTGCTAATAAGCAAGGTGATTTCGATATTGTGAAGAATACATGTAAGAATTCAAATGTCGAAATTCAGCCCAAATACGAGTTCTCTGGCGAAACTGTTTCCTCAACCCTTATTAGAAAATTAATTGAAGATGGGGAACTAAAGAAAGTTCAAGAAGTTTTAGGAAGGCCTTTTAGACTTGAAGGAACGGTTATCAAAGGCGAGGGAAGAGGCAAGAAAATTGGCTTCCCAACGGCAAATATTTTGATTTCAACAGATCTTATCATTCCGGCCAAGGGAGTTTATGTTAGCCGAACGACCAATCGAGGTATGACTTATAACTCCATTACTAATATCGGCAATAATCCAACCTTTAATAATAATGATGGCCTATTCATCGAGACACATCTTTTTGATTTTGATGACTACCTCTATGGTGAAGTCATTGAAGTAGAGCTGTATCAAAGATTAAGAGACGAGAAGAAGTTCTCTTCAGTTAATGAACTAGTAGATCAAATTAAAAAAGACATTGAGAAGGCCAAAGATTTTCTATGTCAGTAAGGCTTGCTTTGGTTGGAAGAAACATTCGTCATTCCAAATCACCAGAACTCCAAAAACAAATTTGGGGAGAGGCTTTAGACTGTTATGACTTAATCGATGTAGAAGAAGGTGATCTTCCATCACTCTCTGAGCTTTCAAAGAGGTATATAGGAATCAATGTTACTACTCCTTATAAAGAAGCTTATATAACTCAAGTTACAATTGAGTCAGAGGTAGCGAGACTTATAGGTGCAGTTAATACCATCTCGTTAATAGATATGAGTGCAATTAACACTGATGCTATTGCGGTAGAGAAACTTTTAAGAGATTACTTACAAGAAATCCCTAAGCTTAGAATTCATCTTCTGGGTGCCGGAGTTATGGCTCGAATGACCCGAATTATTTCTCAAGGATTAGGACTTGAATTGTTTGAGTATACCCGTGCACTGAATGGGGATCTTAGTGATTTAGATCTTTCTAACCTTGAGTCAAATGATCTCGTTATTAATTCCTGTTCCCGAAGTTTTGTCTATCAGGGATCAATATCTTCTAGATGTCATTTCTGGGATTATAATTATTCCTTTTCTCCTCACAACTACCTTCATACAGTCGTCAAGTCATACCAAGACGGTCAAGAACTCCTTCTTCAACAGGCAATAAGTGCAGCAAATTTTTGGCGGCAAAAGGCTAAACTAAATTATTAAAATTCCGAAAGAGTTACTATAAAAATAGAGGTTTACAGTAATGATACGGCAGGAGTTTATTGATTTAGTTACCAATACAGGGATGGCAACTCTCAAAGAGTTGAAGCGCCTGTCATTAGGTAAGGATGATGAAATTGCTGAGTTCGATCTACTGGGAATGCCTCACTTTGATGAAAACAAGTTTGCCAAAATTTGCTCTGAAAAATTCAATATTCCATTTATCGATTTAAAAAATGCCAAAGTTCCAACTGATACCATTTCTTCTTTGAAGAAGAGATATATTTTAAAATACAGAGCACTACCCATTCAAAGAACTGCTAATAAAGTTACTATTGCTACCTTTGACCCATCTGTTGTTGAGGAAGGAACAAAAGAGCTATCAAGCATCTTCAAAAAGCAAGTTGATTTTATCCTCACAAATATTTCAGCTTGGAGAAAACTCTACACAGGTGTTCGAGAATCAGTTGATGATCTCCTTAATAATATTCAAGAGATCACAGGAACTAGTGGTCATGAAGAAAATATTAAAGCAGAAGATATTTCAGATGACGTTGTAACTTTTGTTAATAGGATGCTTGCTGAAGCTTTTGTAAAAAAAGCATCAGATATTCACATCGAGCCTTATGAAAGAGTTTTTAGAATAAGGTTCCGTATGGATGGAAATTTAGTTGAGATTGCTCAGCCACCTAAAAGTATGCTTGCTCCAGTAATATCTCGTGTGAAAATTATGTCACAGATGGATATCTCTGAGAAAAGAAAGCCGCAGGATGGACGTATTAAGCTTCTTATTGGTGGAAGGCCAATTGACTATCGGGTTTCTTCTCTCCCAACTCTTTTTGGGGAGAAAATAGTTCTAAGACTTCTCGACTCTTCAAACCTTCAGTTGGATATGACTAAGCTTGGGTTTGAACAAAAACAATTAGAAGTATTTCTTGAAGGGATTCATCGTCCTTATGGAATGTGCTTGGTAACAGGTCCCACTGGTTCTGGTAAAACAACGACACTTTATTCTGCTATTGCTGAACTAAATACTCCTGATACAAATATTTCAACTGCTGAGGATCCAGTAGAATTTAACCTCGAGGGGATTAATCAGGTGAACGTAAGAAAAGAAGTTGGGCTAACTTTTGCTACTGCTCTTAAAGCTTTTTTACGTCAAGATCCAGATATTATCATGGTGGGAGAGATTCGAGATTTAGAGGTCGGAGAGATTGCGGTGGAAGCCGCTCTGACAGGTCACCTTGTTCTGTCCACTCTTCATACTAATGATGCTCCTGCTACAGTGACTCGACTTCTGAATATGGGAATTGAACCATTCCTGGTTGTAGCCGCCCTGAATGTTATCGTTGCACAGAGATTGTGCAGAAGAATTTGTTTGAATTGTAGAGAAGAGAAGAAAGTTGGAATTGATGAATTAGTTGCATGTGGATTTGCTCCTGCTTCAGCCTCTAAAATTAAAGTCTTCCATGGAAGAGGTTGTGAGGTTTGTAATAACACTGGATATAAAGGAAGGCTTGCTATTTACGAAGTATTGCAAGTTACACCGAAGGTGAGAGAGCTCATTCTTCGAAATGCATCAACAGATGATATTAAGAAACAGGCCATTAGAGATGGTATGAAAACTTTAAGGATGAGTGCTCTTACAAAAGTTGCGCAGGGATTAACGACTCTGGAAGAAGCTGTTAATAACTCCGCATCTGATCACTTGTAAGCCTCAGAGGATTATATGAGTAAAGATAATACACAAACACAAACGCAAACCCAGACCAAGACAGCCTACGAAGGAGTTTCCAACCTACAGATTCAACAGCTTTTTAAAGTTATGGTTGATAGTGGGGCTTCGGATTTACATTTAACCGTAGGTTCTGCTCCTGCCATGAGGGTTAGTGGGGACATAGTAAGAGTAAAAGTTGGAGCATTAACTCCAGATGATACCAAGAGACTTATTTATCAGATTTTAACAGAGAAACAAAAAGCAGAGCTCGAGAAGAATTTAGAGTTAGACTTTTCATTTGGAATTAAAGGTCTTGCACGATTCCGTGCAAACGTTTTCTATTCTAAGAGTTCGGTTGCAGCAGTTTTCCGACTTATTCCAAGTCTTATTCCTGATTACGAAGCTCTTAGCTTACCACCAGTTTTACTAGAAATGGTCAACGTCTCTTCAGGGTTGTTCTTAGTAACGGGACCAACAGGTTCAGGTAAGTCCACAACACTTGCTTCTATAATTGATAAGCTCAATGCAAATACTTCAAGCCATATTATTACTCTTGAAGATCCAATTGAGTTTGTTCACCAACATAAAATGTCATTGATCAATCAACGAGAAGTTGGAGTTGATACTTATAGCTTTAGTAAAGGTATTAAGTCGTTACTAAGACAAGATCCAGATATTGTATTAATTGGTGAGCTTCGTGACCCTGAGACAATTGAGGCTGCACTAACTATTGCAGAAACGGGACACGTTGTTTTTGGAACACTTCATACGAACTCAACTGTTCAAACAATCAACCGTATCATTAACGTTTTTCCGGCCGATCAGCAGGAGCAGATTAGAACATTATTGTCATTTGTTCTTCAAGGAGTGATTGCTCAGCAACTACTGCCTAAAGTTCCTAAAGGCCGATGTATGGTTCAAGAGATTCTTAGAATTACACCTGCTATTCGTAACCTTATACGGGAAGATAAAATTCACCAAGTTTACTCTCAAATGCAAATTGGGCAAGAGGAAACGGGGATGAATACTATGAATCAACATATTAAAAAGCAACTAGATGCTGGAGTTATAACAACTGAAACTGCGATGACCTTTTCAAACAACCCTGAAGAGTTAGCTCGTATGTTAGGAATTCAGAAGAAGTAATAATTTATGCCTAAGTTTCGTTATCAAGGATTTACTGGAGATGGGAAAAGGGTCGAAGGATCAATCGATGCTGATACCATCAAAGATGCCAAGAAAATTCTTAGACGACAAAATATTCGCGCCACTAAAGTTACAGCTCCTTCGATATTTGAGCTCGATTTAGGTGAGTACTTAGCAGACAAAGGTCTTGCAAAGCCTTTTGGCCAAGTTGAACTCATGCGTTTTACTCGCCAGCTTTCCATTCTCATAAATGCTGGTGTGCCCATCTTGGAGAGTTTGGAAATTCTAACGAAACAGGAAACCAATGCGAGTTTAAAGAAAGTAGTACGCAATATCTCCATGAATGTAGAAGAAGGTAAATCTCTCTACGATTCAATGATGGGTCAAGTCGGTTTTAGTAAGCTTTATTGCTCTCTGGTTAAAGCTGGAGAGGCCGCCGGTATTTTGGATTCAATTTTAGTAAAGCTTGCTGAGTTTTTAGAAAGAGCTGAGAAACTAAAAAAGCAAGTAAAGAGCGCTCTGACTTATCCTGTTATCGTTGTTATCGTGGGTATAGCTGTGGTGTTCGGATTGATGACTTTTGTTGTGCCACAGTTTGTTTCCATCCTTGAAGAAGGTAATCAAAAGATACCTTGGGTTACTCAAACAGTTATTGATGTGTCTGATTTCTTTCAGGAGTACACCTTACTTCTATTAGTGGGGCTTATCTGTGCCTCCATGATTTTTATTAACTACATTAAGACGACAACTGGAAAAAAGCAGTGGGATATTTTCACTATGAAGGCTCCGCTCTTTGGTATGCTTGTTATTAAAGGGAATTTAGGATCCTTTACGCGAACTCTTGCCACTATGCTCGCGGCAGGTGTTCCCATTATTGATTCTTTAGAAATTTGTATTGAGACTTTAGATAATACCCAAATTGCTAAGGATCTCGAAAAAGTTCGAAAAGCAGTAATTGAAGGTAAGTCGATTACAGAACCTTTGGGAAGAATCAAATACTTTCCACCACTCGTGACCCAGATGATTAAAGTGGGTGAGTCCACCGGTAATCTTGATCAGATGCTTTTAAAGGTCGCAGATGTTTTTGAGGACGAAGTTGAAGAGCTTGTGCAAAACCTGACAAAATTAATCGAGCCCATCATTCTCGTTGTTCTCGGTGGAATTATCGGTTTTGTGTTGATTGCTATGTATCTTCCGATCTTTATGTCGGCCGGAGGGATAGAGTAACTGCCATAAAAAAGAGGTAGTTTCCAAAACTGGTGAGCATTTCTGCCTCTTTTTAAATAGCTAGAAAGTGGTAAAATTAGGTTGTTTAATTGTTAATAAATATACTGAGATAACTCTTACTGAATCTTAATTTCAGTAGGAAGTTCTTCAAGTCTCTTAAAGACTAACAAGGAGTGGTACGTATGATTGATCTAATGAAAACAAAAAGGCAAGACGGGTTTACACTCGTTGAGCTGATGGTGGTAGTGGCCATTATTGGGCTACTCTCTGCTGTAGCTGTCCCGAACTTTAAAAAGTATCAAGCAAGGGCGAAAATCTCAGAAGCAAAGTTACAGTTGGCTGCTATTTATACAGCTCAATCTGCATTTTTCTCTGACTTCAACATGTATGGTGCTTGTCTTCGTTATATGGGCTATGACCCAAGACCTGAGTCTGGTAACCGTTACTATGCAGTAGGAATTTCTGCAGGAACAACAGCAAGAGATACTTTTGCTCACCAGGCAGCTGTTAACTCTGGACTTCGTGATGGAACAGACGGTTGTCCAGCGGCCAGTACTGTAACAACAGGTGGAGTTGCTTCAGAGGCAGAAGGAACTAACGCTCTTAATAGTGCTTCTTGGTTTCCAGCAGAGAAAGGTATTGGTGCCACTAGGGCCAGTACGATTGGTGTGATGACAGGGAATGCTGCGGGTGGAGCTCAGGGTAGCTGTACTGTTACTAACCTTGCAAACGCAGGTCAATTTGGATCATGTCTTGGTAACCAAGCAAACCAACTGAACATGACTTTCCAAGCTGCGGCAGTAGGCTACATCTCCGCTTCTCACCTTACGCCAGCTACGGCATCAGGTTTAAATATTAACCAAGCCAAAGTTCTTAAGACTGCAGTTAACGGTTATTAATTAGTTTCTTTAAATGGCCAGTGAGTAAGTTTGTCTTGCTCACTGGTTTCTTTTTGGTAAGTGAATACGATAGGGTTTAAAATCTTTTGGAGCTTTCCAGCCATCCCTCGTTTTTAAATAAGAATTACCATCAGCATCTCGATAATCACAATTGGTTCCATTATTGTTTAGGCAATTAAGGTCTCGCTCTGCTTTGAGTGCATAGAAGTCAGCGATAAGTTTTGTAAGAAGTACTTCGTCTTTTTCTTTTTGGATATTACTCCATAAGTAGTTAAGAGCGAAATCATAGTTGGCGCTCGTTTCGAAACGGAGTTTGTTAATGATAAGCTTGATAGAAAGTGGAGTTCTCGGGTGTTCAGCAATCTTATTCAGATACTCCAGCCCTTTTTCGAACTCACCTAATTCAAAATAATAATTGAATCCCTGATGGTAATTGAGTTCATAATCATCAGGATATTGAACAATACCTCGATCGAAGATTTCAGAAGCTGATAACATATCATTTTTTATAATTGATAAGTACATCCCACCCCAAAGGTAGTTATGATAAAACAGGGGATCCAGCTCGGCGATAGTCGAGAATCTCAGATACATCCAGTTTTTTCGATCTTGACCTGTATAGTGTTGAGCATCCGACTCCATTAATGTTTGCACCCAGAGTACATTGGAGATCGTTCTTTTATTACCGATTGAAAGGGCTTTTAATAAGTCTTGATCGATATTGAGCGCACGATCCTGCATTTCGATGTCAAAGACAGGACGTGAGAATTTGAGATGAAGAGAGACAGCTACTATAAAAAAAATGGCTGCAGCTAAAATAAGGAAATTGTTATTGCCAAGCTTGGAGTTAATCATAATGATTTTATTATGTTAAAATTTAAAGAGATCACCAAGGTATTTAAAACGGATCTAACCTCTCAACCATTTGTGGCCCTTGATCAAGTGAGTTTTGAAATTCCTCATGGGTCTATGGTGGGTTTTCTCGGTGCTAACGGAGCAGGGAAAACAACTTCCATTAAAATTATTATGGACTTTATTCGTGCTGACTCTGGCAGTATGGAGTTTTCTTCAAAACTAGGAACTAGTCGTAACGAAATTTTAAAGAAGATCGGGTTCTTACCAGAAAGACCATATTTTTACCCTAATCTTACGGGAGCGGAATTTCTCCACTTCTTAGGGGGGCTCTCCGAATTAAAACGGCCAGAAATTGATCAGAGTATGAAGCACTGGGCGCCGCGATTTCGAATTGATCACGCTCTAAATCGCCAGCTCAAAACTTATTCGAAAGGGATGCTTCAAAGAATCGGCTTTCTTTCGACGATTTTACATGATCCAGAGTTTATTATTTTAGATGAGCCTCTTTCAGGGCTTGATCCCATAGGTAGAAAAGAGTTAAAAGACGTGATTGTGGAAGTCCATCGAGCAGGCAAGACTGTTTTCTTTAGCTCTCATATTGTCTCAGACATTGAAGAAATTTGTGATCGAGTTATTTTTCTTCAACAGGGAAAGCTTGTCTATGATGGCGGAGTTCAAAGTTTATTAAGTTCTCATGAGAAGAGAGACTACCTTGTCAAAATCAACGGACATGACTTTATCCCACATACTAAGCATCACAGCTTATTAAAGCTTGCAGGTAATATAACGACGTTCATCATCCATTGCGATGAGAAAGAAAACCTCTTAAAAGAGATATTGGAAAAGAACGTTGAGTTAATAGGCCTTGAATTTATTAAGCCAAGTTTAGAAGAAATATTTTATCGGATTAGGTCTAATTAATATGTTGAATAAGCTACTTATTATTTCTTTTTATACCTTCAAAGAAATTCTTAAAAGCAAGGTTTTACTTATTACTTTGTTTATAGGTTTTGCCTTAATGGTTATTACCTATGTTGCTACAGAGTTTACTTATGGAACTCCTGAGAAAGTTGCTCTCGACTTTGGACTAGGAATGCTCTCATTCTCATCTTTAGGAATAGCTCTTTTTCTTGGGGCCACCTTACTTCCTAATGAGATCAATTCAAGAACCGTTTACATGGTGATCTCACGTCCTGTACCACGTTGGGTATTTATTTTGGGTAAAGTACTGGGTCTTTGCGGAATTCTTTTAATCAACGTTTTAATTCTTTCTACGATGACTCTTGTATGCTCTGCGCTTCTCGGTGGAGAGGTGAATAGTGTTACTCTTTGGGCGATCATTTTTAATTGTCTTGAGTCATTACTCTTGCTCTTGCTGGTCGTTTTCTTATCACTTTTTTTAAACACGACATTATCGAGCGTGGTTTCTTTATTTATTCTCATCTTGGGTCACGCTATCAAGGAAACTCAAACCACATCATTTGTAAAAGAGAGGGGGTATTTAAATATCTTACTTGAATTTTACCACATGGTTCTTCCTGGTTTTTATAAATTGAATTTAAAAGACTTTGTCATCTATCATAAAAGTATAGAGACAAGTTATCTTTTAGGCTCCGCTGCCTATGGAGTTTTTTACTCTCTCTTCTTGCTAGTGATGATTATATTTGTCTTTAATAAAAAGAATTTAGACTAATGGAACAATTTTATAGCGTCTTTATATTTATCTTTGGTTTGCTAGTTGGAAGCTTTCTCAATGTGGTTATTTTAAGACTGCCACTCAAGAAAGATCTTGTTTTCGATCGCTCTCACTGCCCACAGTGCAATACCCAACTCAAATGGTATCACAATATTCCCGTAGTTAGTTTTCTCTTCTTGCGAGGAAAATGTGCTTTTTGTGGAATAAGAATATCTTGGCGATATCCTTTAGTTGAGCTTCTCACCGGGCTTGTTGCTTTTTGGCTTTTTCCTTCAGTGGTAACGCTCCAGAGTTTGGGAATGTTTTCTTTCTATTTCTTAATGGCCTGCCTTTTTATTTGTCACTTCTTCATAGACCTTGATCACCACTTACTTCTTGATTCTCTCAACTTATATTTAGGAGTTTCCATTTTTAGTTTTGCGGTTCTTCAATTCCATTGGAGTTACTGGTTAATTGGAGGATTACTTGGCTTCTTAGGAACTTTATCAGTTACATGGCTCTTTTATAAAATTCGCGGTCAAATTGGATTAGGTGGAGGGGATATTAAGCTTTTTGGTATCCTAGGCATGTATTTGGGACCAACAGGGATTATGATGAACATCTTCCTGAGTTGTTTTTTGGGAGCGACCGTTGGACTTATTTTCATTGCATTTGGAAAAATGACAAAGGATAAACCACTGGCTTTTGGGCCTGCTATTATTCTAGTAGCAGCTTTTCAAATCTATTTTCCTGACCAGTACGGTAGATTATTGTCATGGTTTCTGTGATATGAAGCACTAAATCCTTGATAACCCATTTACCCCCTGTCTATAATTAACTAAGTTCATCAATCTATCAAAGACAAGGAAGACTTTGGCAGCCTCACTTAAAGAACAACTTGAATCTTTATTTAGTAGTTTCAGCTCCAGCGGAGTTGTGGGACTTGATATTGGTTCTCATAGTATCAAGATTTGCGAACTTGGTGGAAGCTTAGGAAAGCTTAAGGTCGATAAGTTTGCTGTTCTCCCATTGTCAGAAGCTGCAATCATTGAAGATGAAATTCAACGTCATCAAGAAGTGGTAGATACCATTAATGAGCTCATTCAAAAGACAGGAATCAAATCAAAAAATTTCTGTATTGGTCTTTTTGGACCTAATACTATGACAAAGAGAATGAACGTACCAGACGGAACAAAAGAAGAGGTCGAAGACCACATTCTTTGGGAATCAGAGCAGTATATCTCTTTTGGAGTAGATGATTCTAAAATTGATTTCACCATCATCGGGGAAAATGAAGGTGGCGGTAAAGACGTCATTGTAGCCGCTGCCCATAATGATCTCATTGAAAATTTTTCCGAGCCTCTTAAAGACGCCAAGCTTAATGTGAAGTGTATCGACCTAAACGTTTTGGCCCTTTCAAATGTTTTTGAAGAAGTCGTCCAAGGTGACTACGATGCTTATTCAGAAGGAACACTTCTTTTAGACCTTGGGGCCCAAAGCACTAAGATTATAGTTTTCAAAAGAGGTGCTCCTCTCTTCACAAAAGAGCTGCCTATTGGTGGTGGCTTAATAACAGAAGAGATTCAGCGTCAGATGTCAGTGAGCTATGAGGAAGCGGAAGATCTTAAAACATCTTATGACAGTAATGGAAATCTTCCAGAAGAAATTTTAAACATTGTTCAATCACTAGTTGAACTACAGGTCGCTGAAATAAAAAGAAATATTAACTTCTATATTACTCAAGGTTCTGCAGAGAAAGTAGATTATTGTTTTATTACAGGAGGAAACTCATTAACTCCAGGTATGCATGAAGCTTTAATTAATGCGATTGGCCTGGAAGTAGAAAGACTCGATCTCTTTTCAAGTATTAAGATAGATGAATCTCAATTCGATTTAAGCCAAGATGAGTTTAATGCCATCGCACCTACAGTGATTGGATTAGCAATGAGGAAGTTTTAATGATTAGAATTAACCTCGCTCAGACTAAAGGCCAACTCGATCTTGCTAATCTCGGTGGATTAGACCTTTCGACAATGAAAATTAAGGCCGTTGCTTTGGCCATTGTCCTTTTATATCTTCCTGACTTTACGATAATACCAATGTGGGAAGGAGAGAGGGCCGACATACAAACTCAAATCTCGCAAAAGAATCAAGAGTTAGGAGAGTTATTAGACAAAGTTCAGGAAGCTCAAACTTATGAACAACAAATTAAAGACCTTCAGGCCCAGGAAGAGAATTTAAGTCAAAAGTTAGTAGCTGTTAAAGAGGCTATCTCTGAAAAGAAAAATCCTGCGGCCCTACTTTTGTATATTTCAAAAAATACTCCAGATGATCTATGGCTTACAGAACTAACAATTAAAGGAAATGAGTTAACTGTTAAAGGTGAGGCGTTAAGCTATCCTCATGTGGGAGAGTTTGTCTCGAACCTTTCATCTTCTGTTTTCATTAGTAGCTCTAATATTATAAAAACAGCTAATAAAACGCGGGATGAAGATAAAAGAAGAGTGGAGGAGTTTGAGATTAAGTTTATTATTGCGAGGTTTGAGCAATGAGAGACTTATCAGCAAAATTAGCGGCTAATCTTCATATCTTTATTTTCCTTTATATGCTCTATAATGTTTGGGTTGCATGGGATGAGCACTCCATTGCTGTAGAAGAAATGAATGGACAGCTTGAAGCAGCTGTCACCAATATTTCTGTTAATCAAAAAAGACTTGGTGAGATTCAAGAATTTGTGAAGAAGCGAGATGAATATCAACTTCGTGTCGAAGAAGTAGCAAAGAATATTGAGGCTGTTCAGAAACAACTTCCTCCAACTACAAACGATTCAGAAATTATTTCGTTTCTAAATCAAGAGTTGACCAATTTAAATATTAAAGAGTCAAATATGAGGCCTGGGTCAGAGAATCAATCAATGTATTTTATCTCCAAAGATTATCAGATGACGGCCAAAGGAACATTTCTTCAATTTCTCGTTTTCTTTGAGCGCATAGGTAATGCCCCAAGGATTTATAACGTCCCTGAATTATCTTTAAAGGTAATGTCTGGTGGAAAAAAAGGACGTTTTCAAATGATCGAAGCTGCTTCTAGTATTCAGGCCTACCGCTTTAATCCTAGTTTCAAAGTAGATAGAGGATTCCCCACAGAAGAGGGAGGACAATGAAATTAGTCATTTTAATGCTTCTATTTTCTGTTTCATCTCATGCTCAACAAGAAGTTGAGAGATTTTTTAATGATAAGACAAAGATAGAAAATCCTTTAGATTTACGTGATCCTTTTCGTGCTCCTGTGTTTAAGACAGTGAGGGAAAAAACAGCTGACAAAGTTACTCTGGATCCTGAAGAAGTTCTTCAAACAGTGCATGTCAGTGATATTAGGGTTCAGGGAGTTTTGATAGGTAAGGAACGTCGCGCCATCGTGCGTATTACAACAAATGACAAAATAGCACCAGTGATAATCAAGGAAGGTTATCGAATAGGGCCTGATCGTGTAGAAGTTAAGGCAATTCTCCCAGGGGGAGTTATCTTAGTGGAAAAGATGGTAAATGTTTACGGACAAGAAGAATACTTAGAAACAGTTATACCAATTTCTAAATAAAATACTACAATAAGATTAGGCGCAACTTTTAAGGAAGAAAGTATGAAGAAAGGATTTTTTCTAATTGCCTTAATGATTCCACAATTTTTATGGTCTCAAGAAATTAAGACCGTGAACTTTGTTCAGGAAGGTGAGATATCTAAGCTTATCATTGAATCTGATAAGCCATTACAGGCAGACCGCTTCCATGTTCAGGAAGATAAGCAAATCATTCTCGATTTAAAAAATGCCAAAATCTCTCCTAAGCTCTTGCGTGGAATTGATACCTCAGAGTTCCCTGGATCAGCCGTTTATATTTCTGGCTACAAAAAGCCTGGCACACAAAATGATGTACGTTTCGCTATACAGCTGCGAGATAACGTTCGTTCAATTCTTGAAACAAAAGATAATCAGATCATTCTCAATATTGAGAACCGCTTTGGAGTTTTCTCACGTAATAAAATTCGTAACGTAGAAAATAAAAGAGATTCTCTTCAAACAGAGATTGAAGACACCGTTGCACTCAATGTTCCGAAGTCTGGAAGTATTGATGATATTTTAGAAAACCTCACTCTTTCAGGCCCGAAAAAGTATATCGGTAAAAAGATCTCTCTTAATGTTAGAGAGATGCCTGTTGAATAAGTTCTCAATATGATTGTTGATGCCTCAGGGTTTAACATCATTATGGATAATGAGGTTGCTGCTGGTCCGCCTATCAGTTTAACACTAACAAACGTTCCTTGGGATCAGGCCTTGGACACTGTTCTTGGGATCGGTGGTTTAGTCGCCAGAAAAAATGCAAACATCTTAATTGTAATGACAAGAAAGCAGGCCGAAGACGAGCGTGCTGAAAAAATTAAAGAAGAAACTCAAAAAGAAGAATTAGTTCCTCGCTTAACTAAGGTGTTTCTAATCAACTACGCTAACCTTAATGAGTTAGAAACAATTGTTAAGGACTATCTGACTCCCAAGAGATCAGCGATTCAGAAAGATGCTCGAACGAACTCTCTCATCATTCGTGATACTCCAGAATCAATTGAGCGAATCAAAAAGATTATTGACGTACTAGATACCCAAACTCCACAAGTATTGATTGAATCAAAAATTGTTGAGGCCACTGAGAACTACTCAAAAAGAATTGGTCTTCAACGTGGTATCTCCTTTGGGTATGATCCAGTAGGACAGTATGGAAATGCAACCGGACCTGGTTTTGCATTTAGTACTGCTCCAACGGCAATGAGTCCCGGATTTATGGGCGCAACTATTGCAATTTATAAACGTCTCCTCAACCTTGATTTCAATCTTCAATTAATGGAATCAGAGGCAAAGGGTAGAATTATCTCTACTCCTAAGATTGTTACTCAGAATAAAGTTGAAGCAACAATTACGAGTACAGAGGAAACAAGTTACCGTGTTCAGCAACCGGCCACAGGTAACAACGTTGCTCTGGCTACATTCGAAAAAGCAACGGCTGACTTAACTCTCAAAGTTACACCTCATGTGACTAATGATGGTGCTGTTGTGATGGACATTGATCTTAAGAAATCAGCCTTCGGTACGCGTCCGACACCTGATTCTCCACCTGATCAAACAAGTAGAAACGTTAAAACAAAAGTTCTTGTTGATAATGGATCAACAATTGTAATCGGTGGTCTCTACCAAACATCAACATTAGAGACGGTCTCAGGAATACCATTCCTTAAAGAATTGCCATTAATTGGGTGGCTCTTCAGGACTCCACAATCACCAGATACAACAAAAAATGAACTTATTATTTTTATGACTCCTAGGGTGATGAATCAAGAAGCTATGGGTATGAGTCAAAGGCAAGCAACATTGAATGCTAGCGAATCTACTAGTTCTGAACTCTAAGAGGTTATTGTGGCAAAGAAAAGCTCAAGTCTGTTAGTAAAATATCAGACGATGTATGAAAAAAATCCCCGTTCAAGAGTCTTTGCTCCCTTAGCTGAAAGTTATCGGAAGCTAGGACTCTTGGATGAAGCTTTTAAAGTTCTTAAAAATGGATTTAAACATCACCCTGATTATTCTCTAGGTCATCTAGTCCTGGCCCATTGCTATTACGATCAAAAAAAATATCAATTGGTCTATGAGACTTTAAAACCTTTATTGTCCAAAAATATGGACAATATTCAGATGCAAAAGATCTTTGCGGAAACCTGTATTCACTTGGGTCACCTCGAAGAAGCTCTTGATAGTTATAAGTATTTATTGTTTTTAAATCCACAGGATAAGTTTTTCTCAGAAGAAGTGAGGAAACTCGAGGATGATTTACAAGTTGGAATGAAGCAACTTTCTTCCCAGCAAATAATCAAAGCCCCTGAACAAGTAGAAATTAATGAAGATGACTGGGTTCAAGTGGACTTCACTTCTCCAGAAGGCCCTGCATTATCCTTCAACGAGAGTGAGAGTACTGATGAGGATGCTTGGACAATGAATCGTCCTGAAGATAAGATCACTCCGCTAAAAGTTGAAACAGTTCATAATAAAGAGCTAGAAGATGATTTCTATGCAGATGAATTTCTAGATTATGGGGATATCGAAGAAGTAAATGAGAAAGAAATTGTTAGCGATTCGCCTATCATTTCCCATACTCTTATAGATCTTTATTGTGAGCAAGAATACTTTGATAAGGCCTTGGAGCTATTGGAGAAAACTCTTGAGCTTAATCCAGATGACTTGGCGACTAGAAGAAAAATGTCAGAAGTTTTGGCCAAAAAAGCGGCATCTTTAGATGAACAAGATGGACATGATGAGCTGATTTCGATAATTGAAAACCAAGTAAAATCGAAGCCTCCGAGAATAGATCAGATTGAGACTAAATTTAATTTCTTTCTAAAAGAAGTTAGAGAAAGAGCAAATCAGCTAAGGTAACAAATCATGAAAAAAATTTTAATAATTAACGGTCCTAATCTAAATATGCTTGGGAAACGGGAGCCTATGGTCTATGGCCAAGATACTCTCGATGAAATTATTAAGGAAACAGAGAAAAAACTGGCCGGAAAGGTGGAACTTCAGTGGTTTCAGTCCAATATTGAAGGAGAAATCGTTACCAAGATTCAAGAGGTACACAGCTCTGATATCGAAGCTTTAGTTATTAACCCAGGTGGCTATTCACATACTTCAGTAGCCATTCATGACGCACTGAAAATTTTAGATGTACCTATAGTTGAAGTACATTTAAGCCAAATATACGCCAGAGAGAGCTTTAGGCATACATTATTGACGGCAAAAGCGGCATCCTCCATAATGAGCGGATTCGGAAAGCATAGTTATTACTTAGCAGTGTCTGCGCTGCTAGATCAAAAGGAATAAAAGGGTATGTATCAAACAACCGATTTCAGAAAAGGGTTAAAAATCGAACTTGAAGGTAAGCCATGGATCATCGTTGATTTCCAACACGTCAATCCTGGTAAAGGCTCAGCATTTGTTCGTACTCGTCTTAGAAACTTAGAAACAAACCAGTCTCTTGAAAAAACTTTTAAGGCCGGTGTTGATACAGTTGGTAAGCCTGATATGGAAGAAATTGAGATGGAGTATAACTATTCAGATCCTGATGGTTATAACTTCATGAACCAAGTGAACTTCGAAATGGTTCATCTTACTCACGAACAAGTTGGGGACTCAAAGTATTACCTTCAGGAAGGTATCAAAGTTTACATTCTTTATTACAATGGAAGACCTATCTCAATTGAACTTCCAAATTTCATTAACCTAAAAGTTGAATCAACTGATCCTGGTATGAAAGGCGACACCGCAGCTGGTGGCTCAAAGAAAGCTATCATGGAAACAGGTCTTCAAGTAAACGTTCCTCTTTTCATTAAAGAGGGTGAAATTTTAAAAATCGATACTCGCACAGGTGAGTATGTTGAAAGAGCAAAGGCATAGTAATGGACGTTAAATCACTTAGAGAGATTGTTAAAATTGCTCGTGACCACGGTGTTGCAGAGTTAAAAGTACACGCTAAAGATTTTAAAGTTAAAGTAAGTTTTGTATCTGAAGTTGCAGCTCCGGCGCCGGTAGCAACACCAGCTCCATCAATTGTTCAACCAATTTCAGCTCCAATTAATCCTGCCCCGGCAGCTCCAGCTAAAGCGGTTAATTCTGATGCTGGACTTCACATAGTGAAATCTCCATTCGTTGGTACGTTTTATAATTCACCAGCTCCTGGTAAACCAAGTTATGTTAAAGTTGGTGATAAGGTAATCGCTGGTCAAACACTTTGCATCCTAGAAGCAATGAAAATCATGAATGAGATTGATGCTGACGTTGCAGGGGAAATTGTAGAGATTTGTTGTGAAAATGAATCACTTGTAGAGTTTGATCAACCATTATTTAAAATTAGAAAGAACTAATGAAAACGCAAAAGAAGTTTAAAAAAGTTCTCATCGCTAATCGCGGTGAGATTGCCATACGTATTATCAGAAGTTGTCGTGAGTTAGGAATTGAGACCGTAGCTATTCACTCTACTGCAGATGAAGATTCTCTCCATGTAAAAATGGCAGATGAGTCTGTATGTGTTGGCCCTGCCAAGTCTACTTTTTCTTACTTGAATGTTCCTCAGATTCTTTCAGCAGCAGAAATTACAGGCGTTGATGCTATTCACCCTGGTTACGGATTTCTTTCTGAGAATACCGAATTTGCACGTATGTGTGAGAAGTGGGGAATTACATTCATTGGTCCATCTGTTGAGTGTATTAACTCAATGGGAGATAAGATCGAGTCTAAGATCACTGCTAAAAAAGCAAACGTTCCTACTCTAGAGCCGATTCATATTGAAAATATGGCCGATGAAGAAATTCAGAGCGAAGTTGAGAAGATGGGATTTCCTATTCTGATTAAAGCTTCTGCTGGTGGCGGTGGTCGCGGAATGAAGCGAATTGATTCTATGGATGACTTATGGCCTGCCATTGGACGTCTCCGTGAAGAAGCAAAAGCGGCATTTGGTGATGGAACTCTTTTCATTGAAAAGTACATTCAGAACCCTCGTCACATTGAAGTTCAAATTCTTGCAGATAAACATAAGAACGTGATTCATTTGGGAGAAAGAGACTGTACTATCCAGCGCAGATTTCAAAAGATTCTCGAAGAAGCACCTTCTCCTGTTCTAACACCTGAAGTCCGCGAAGAGATTTGTTCAGCAGCAGTTCGACTGGCAAAATTTGTAGATTATGATTCTGCTGGTACGGTAGAGTTTCTCTACGACCAAGATACGAAGAAATTCTATTTCATGGAAATGAATACACGTATTCAGGTTGAGCATCCGGTGACTGAAGGTCGAACAGGAATTGATCTTATTGCTGAAATGATTCGTCATGCTCAGGGAGATGTGATGCGATTTAAACAAGAAGATATCTTGTTTAGAAATCACGTCATTGAATTCCGAGTAAATGCTGAGGACCCTAAAACGGGGATGCCTTCACCGGGTACAATCATCCACTACCATCGTCCAGGAGGTATTGGGGTAAGAACTGATGACTATATTTATACCGGTTATACTGTACCACCTTACTATGATTCTATGATTTCAAAGATCATCGTACAGGCAGATAACAGGGAAAACTGTATCACTCGCGCTCAACGAGTGCTTGATGAGACAGTTGTAAGCGGAATTAGAACGAATCTAGAGCTCCATAAGCAGATTTTAGAAGATAAAGACTTTATAACGAGTCAATTTTCGACCAATTATTTATCCCAGAAGCTTTTTAACGTATAATTAAATTAAGTATTTAATTATGCCGTAGGAAGCGACATTAGTGGATAATCTAGAAAAAATTCGGCTTATGATGGCCGAACAAAGATATATCGAAGCCCAACAACTTCTTGAGAAAATTCTTATATTAGAAAAGAGTCAAGAGTTGTTGGGTCTTTTGATTGAAGTATACCTTCTGCAAGGGGCATCACTTCCTTATGACCTTGCTTTAGAATTTGTTAAATCAAATAATGATCCTCACCAATCTTTAGAAATCATAAGTCATTTAAACCATCAAGGAATTGAATCGAAGGTTCTTGAAATTCAGTTATACGCTTCACTGGGCTCTTTAAATAAATTGAATGAAAAGATTTCTGACTTTTACCTTTTTCTTTTTGAGAGAAAAATACCAAGAGTTTTTGACGAAGTTATTTCGTTGAGAAAAAAATACCTTCAGAATGATTTCAATTTAGAGCTTAAAGAACTGGCCTTAAGTTTTGATCGGGGGTGGAGCCAGGATCTTGAAAAAGAAATTCAGAAGATTATTAAAGATTGTTTTCAAAAGTTTAATTTAAAAAACAAAGCGGATAGACTTTTAAAACTAGAAAAAATTTTGGCAAGTAATCATACAAACAATGCTGCTAAAATTTACCATCATCTCGTTGAACTCTATAACCATGGTGTAGGGGATAGTTCGGATTATAAAAAATTAATCGAATTAATCATCTACTTTGATGATTTAGCAATGAAGGCAGTTGTCCTTAATTTAATGGATCTACTCTCTCTTGAAAAAGAAGCCCAGTTATATGCGGATGCGATAAAAAAAGATTCTCATTATAGCTTTGTAGATATTTCTAAATACTATCCTCATTTAAAAAAATATTTCATCACTTCTCGATCACTTGCCCCTGAAGCTAGTGAGACATTGGAGCCGATTGATTTAACGTTAAGTGAAAATGAGAAAAAAGAAGCAGCTGCTCCGGTTTGGATTGATGACTCTGTGGAAGATTCTGATGCAGAAATAGCAGAAGGGTTAAAGCACATGGATTATGGGCCATCTGGATGGCTCAATCTTGCTGTAGGTTTCATTCAATCAGACTTCAGTAAGTCTGCTTTGATATGTGCGAAAAAAGTTAAAGAAGCTGCTGTTAATGATGAAGACTTTCTAAAGGCCAGCTATCTTGCAGTCCATGCTTTAATGAAACTCCAAGATTATCGTATTGCTCTTGATTATTGTTACGAAGCTTTAGAGCGGTGTAGTTTAGAGAGAGATTATCTTTCTTTTTCATATTTAGAAGTAGAACTTTTAATTCAACTTGGAGAAAAAGCCTCAGCAAGGAAGGTTCTTGAGAATATTCATCTTATCGATAGCTCTTATCGGTTGAGTGCAAAGATGCTAAAGAGGTTGAATGAGATTTAATAGCGTCATTGCTGCATTCTTATTCATCTTAGTGGCAACTTGTGTTGCCCTAGGCGTTTTTGTGCAAACTGAATCCTTTGCTCGTTTGGTAACTAAAGTAGTTACCGATATATCAGAAAGAAGAGCAGGTGTAGAGTTATCTCTTGGACAAATGGAAATTAGCCTTTTTCCACCCGGTATCGAATTTAATAAAGTAAGCGCATTAAAAAAAATCAGCGATGAAGAGTATGTTTGGGCCGAAATGGGTCTTATCGGGATTTACTTAAGTCTTATTGAAATCGAGGAGAGAAAGATATCTCTGGGAGAATTAAAAGTTTCCCATGCAGTGATAGACATTAGACTAAAAGAGGGAGAAGAGAAGCAAGAGTCTAAAGATGAAATTCCTAAAGAAGTAATTGAAAATGTTTTCAAAACAGTTGAGAACTTGCCATTCCACGTCGATACCTTGCTACTCGAAAATACTCTTATTAGTTTTAATGATCGAGATATCAACCTTAAACGATTTAAAGTTTTTGAGGAAGATGGAAAATTAACTTCAAGATTTCATCTCTCTAACTTAAACGTCATTAACGAAATAGCTGTAGATGAAATCTGGGGAGATGTTCATATTGATAGAGAGAATGTTTCCATTCAACGACTTAAAGTTCAGCATGATATTCACCAAGTGCTTTTGAGAGGTGAAATCCTAAATTATAGAAAACTTTCCACCGCGAAAGTTTCACTGAAAGGTGATTCTAAACTATATCTAAATGCTACTCACAGGCAGTTAGAGCTCCCCGATTTTATCAAAATTAGTGGAGGAGTTGCTTCTACACTTTTTGACTTTGAATATGAAAAAGATAACTACTCAGTTACTTCAGAATTATTTGTTGAAAAGTTAAAATCTAATTTGTTGGAAGTTGAAGAACTTAGAGCAGGCCTAGTTTTTAAAAATGGTGTTCTAGACGTGAATCACTTCTCTGTTAAAGAAGATAAGGGGAGTGTTGAACTCATTCGACCTGTTACTTTATTTTCTTTACCTAAAGCTGAGTTCCTGAATGAAGCTATCGAACTAGATGCTAATAACTTTCGACTCAACGATGCTTTGAATTATTTAGACTTTTTAGATGTTCTTGATGGAAGACTCATAGGGAAGTTAGTCGTTAAGAGATCAGGTAAAAATGTGTACTTCGTACCAGAAGATAGTTTTGTCGTCAGGGATCTTGCCCTTCAAGTGGGTGACAATAATTTTGAAATTTTAAAAATTGAAGAAGCACAGTTATTCAAATCGGAGTTCTCTATAATTAACAGAGAATTTCAAATGAAGGCGGATGTCGACTTATTAGACTCAAGGTTTTCGGTAGTAGGTTATGCAAGCTCCAAAGATCTTCGCTTTCAAGTTAAGAATGGTCGGTTGAACTTAACCGACTTAGGTAATATTGCTAAAACTGAATTAAAGGGAGTGGGGGATCTAGATCTAGAGGTTTATGGCCCGCCGAAAAAAACTCGTATAGATCTCAAAGGTAAGTTTTCTAACTTTGAAATTCTAGGCTATCAACTTGGAGAGTCAGATCTTGACGTCACTATTCCTATCAGTGAAGGAATGGTTGTCATCAATAAAGTAGATGCTCTATTAGGCGCAACCCAAATTCATGGCTCGGGAAGTGTCAGTTGGAAAAACTCAGACATAGCGATTGGAATTGACTCCCCAATGGCCCATCATAATGATGTGATAAAAATTCTAAATCCAATATTCTCAAAGCTTTCATTCCTACCAAAGGATTTAGATTTTAAAACCAGGATCGATGCCTACATTTACGGACAGATTAAGCTAGATGATTTAAAAGTGAAGGCCAATTTAAGTGCTGAAGACGTTCTCGCTTATTCGGAGATATTCTCCGAAGCAGAAATGGAGTTAACTTTCAAAGAAAGAGAGCTCTCCTTCAATAAAGTAAAACTTAAAAAAGAAAACTCCTATATTTCAGGAGACTTTTCTTATGATTTGAAAAATGATTACCTAAAAGTAGGTTTCTTCTGGGATAATCTCCTTCTTTCTAGTTTCACTCATTCTAGACGTTTAGGGATAAATGTTGATGGTCTTATGTCGGGTAGTCTTAATGGGCAAGGATCAAAGCTAGATTTTTCAATTGATCTTAAAAATTTATTAAGACAAACGGTTTATCAGAATTACCAATATCACGATTCATTCATCGATCTTAATATTAGACCGTTTGAAGTTTCAGGTTCTTTAAATATCTTTGGAAAATCATTAGTCTCAAATTTTAAATATTCTTTTTCTCCCATGGAGAGTTCATTTATTAATTTAAAAATTGATATCGATGATATTAAGCCACATTGGATTGCTCTCTTGGGGTACCATATTGATTCTGAAAATCTGACGGGTAAAGTGAAGTTTGATGGATCCTCTAATTTTACTTCGGATCTTCATAATTTTGATCTTGTCGCAAACTTTAACGAGATCTCTTTCAATCATCCCGAGTTTAACTTTCATTATGAAAATGAGTACCCGGAATATGTTATAGAAAATAATAAGATCTCCCACTGGTCCTTTAATGTTAAAACTCCTGATGTTAAGCTTCGGAACCGCGGAGTTGGTGAATTTGGTAAGAAAGTTGATATCGAACAAGAACTCGTTGTTAATGCTAAAGTTCTTGAAATTCTTTTCTCAAAGATATTATCCAGCGAAGGTAATTTTCAGTTAGCTTCAAAAATATCCGGATTAAAAGATAATTACCAATTTGTCATGAATGCTAAAAGTGATGGTATATCACTTGGTGTTGAAAACTTACCTACTAACATTAACAATCTTAAATTTGATCTTTCTTTAGTTGATCGAAAACTTATTGTTAATAATTTAGTGTCTAACTTAGATAGTGGAAAAATATCTTTTCTAGGTGATGTCTATTTCGATGGTGATGAACCTGATGTGAATTTTAAATATGTGATCGATAGAGCGGAGATTCCTATTCTTGGAAAATCAGTCATTAATGTTTCAGGGGAAGGAATCGTATTAGGAAATAACTATCCTTACAATATTTCAGGAGACCTGATTGTTAATAAGGCCCATGTTGTAAATGAGCTAGGCGACTTCACAGGTAAGTCCGCCTCAGTGGGCCAGATTCGTTATTTACCAGAAGATCAAGATTCGATATTGGGAAAACTCTTTAATCTTGGAATAAATGTTAAAGCTGATAATCCTGTAACTATAAATAACTCAATGTTAGATGTGGCCTTAAGAGGACAAGTTCGTCTTATTGGAAATCCCTTAAGACCTAAAGCTGAGGGAAGGCTTTACGCTCCTGCTAATAGTTCTAGAATATTTTTTAAAAATAATGAGTACACAATTGTTGGTGCTGATTTTAACTTTTCTCCCAAAAAAGAAATCACGAATCCTGACTTTGATGTTCAGGCCACTACGAGTATTTCAAACTTTAATATCCAGGCCAAAGCTTATGGTGATTTAGAACGATTTAACTTTGATTTGACTTCAGATCCTCCACTTACGAGGAACTCTATCTTTTCTCTTATTGCTTTCGGCTACACAGATGAGATCCAGCGTACCCTGGATCCTCGTGAGCAACAGAACCTTACCTCTGTTGGCGTAGGTTCATTTGTTTTTGATCGCTTTAAAGTAGCGGATATTTTAAATAAGCAGTTCGGCCTTCAGATTAACCTGGGGACTGTATTTGAGCAGTCTCAAACGACCTCCATGCTAACTGGACGATCACAGGATGGGCAGGGAACTCTCGGGAGGACTCGCTCTGCTACCAAGATTGAGCTCAAAAAGCGCCTTGATGATGCAATGACCTTGTCCGTTTCTTCCACAATGGGAGGAAGTATTGGGCAAAGACAAAGTATGAACTTAACATATAATTTGAATAAAAAAATGCAATTGGAAGGTGTCTACGAGCTCAGAACCAATGAAGAAGGTCTAGAGGATGTGATTGATAATTCCATCGGCGGTGACTTAAAGGTACGATGGACATTTAAATGATTTTATTTCTATTAACTTTATTATTCAGCTTTTCAACTTGGGCCTATGAAATTAATCAGGTCGAGGTTAGCTGTTCTCCAATAAAGATATGCCAATTTAGAAAAAAGCAATTTAAGGCGCTCAAGGGAGAGTATAGAAGTTATTTACACTTCAGAGAAAGCATAAAAATTATTGCTTCTGACGGTGGATATAAATCTTTTAAATACGACATAGACGAAAATAAAAAACTGTCCGTCCACTTCGAACTAAAACCCATTGTTAAATCTGTGGGGATTGTCTTTCCAGGCTCCTCACTCGATATGGATCCGTATGACGTTGTTAAGTTTAAAGAAGGAGAGTTCTTTGAACCTTCACTTTTAGGTGAGAGTAAAACGGCGTTAGAACAAAAGCTAGATTCCCTTGGTTATCCCGATCATCAGGTGCAAATTAAAGTCATTGATAAAAACGAATTTGTTGATTTATCGGTGATTATTACTTTGGAACAACCCCGAGTTTATAAAGGTCTTTCAACTTCGAGTAAATCAGAGTTTGTTAATAACTTTCTTCACCGAAAGTTTCTCCATCTCTATGATCAGCCTTTTGACTATAATAGATTCCGTCTTTTACTAGATGAAGCTCAAAAGGATCTTTTTTCTTATGGTTACTACCTTGTTCATTTAGAGATGAGTCCGGTCGTTAAGCAGAAAAAAGTTGAGCTTGAGATTAATGTCGAAAACGATCAATTTTTTACTTTTGATTTTGAAGGGATTCAAAGAGAAACAAGAGATCAATTGCTTGGTTTGATTACTGGTCTTTTTAAACAATACAAGCGGCCTGTTTCTGAATCAATTGTTCGTTTGGAGATACAGGAGTATTACAAGAAGATTGCCTATCTCAATGTTAAGGTCCAAATCAATCGCTCTGTTTTTAAAAATAAATATCAAGAGGATGTTCTTCTCTATAAAGTGAGAATTGATGAAGGTCAAAGAACGCGTTTAACCAATGTTACTTTTAGTGGATCAAGTTATTTTAACGAATCTAAAATAAAAAATTTTTACGAAAAAGAAGCATTTGAACTTGCTTCTCTGAACTACTATGACGTTGAGTATTTAAACTACTTTATTGATTTTTTAAAGCGAAAGTATATTTCTGAAGGCTACGTTCAAATCAAAGTTATAGGTCCTCATACTTCCTTTAATGAGGATAAGTCGAAAGCTCGCGTTGAGTATATCATTCAAGAAGGTAGACAGGCGAGCGTCAGAAATATTCAATTCACTGGTGTACCAGCTGAGTATGAAAGTGATCTCCATGAGCTCATGAAGAATAATATTGGTAAACCCTTCAATCCAATTGATCTCACTGACGACATAAAAGAAGTAAATCAATTCTTGCAAAATAAGGGATACTTCTTTGCAGAGGTAAGTAACGTTAATGATGACTCTATTGTCACTTATTCTACCAATGGGGCAGAAGTTGATGTTCACTTGATTGTGAACCTCGGACCGATGGTGCGCTTGAATCGTCCTCTTTTTATAGGGAACTTAAAAACACAGAGAAGAGTCTTAGAGAAGAAGATCGTCTTAGATAAAGGGGATATTATTACGCCTCAAAAAACTCAAGCTCTGGAATCCTCTCTCAGTTCAACAGGGCTATTTAATTCGGTTTCTGTATATCCTTTAAAGCATACATCCTCAGACGAACATACAGACTTAATCGTTAGAGTCTCCGAACGAGATTATGGACTCATAGAAATTGCTCCCGGTTATCGTACTGACTTAGGTGTGAAGTTATCTGCAACAGCTTCCTATCAAAATATTGCCGGGGCCAATCAAGCTCTGACTCTTCGTTCTCAGATTAACCAAAGACTTGATTATCAAACTCTTGATCAAAATCGCAGAAAGCAAAACAAACGTCTCTTAGAGCATAATAACTCGCTGACATATAATAAAAGTGATCTGTTTGATACGATGATTGATTTACAGGCAGGGTTGGCCTACCAACGTCGCCGCTTCTATTCTTTCGACGCTGATATTGCTCGCTTTAATACCACTTTTACTCGCGATTTAAGTAAAAGAGTCTCAGCATCTCTTCGTTATCAATTAGAGGCGATTTCCCAGTTCAATGCTACTGAAGACCTAGATAATGGAAGTTTTAAAATTGGCGCTATTACTCCAAGCCTTACTTTTGATTTAAGAAATTCTCAAGTCAATCCCACGGCCGGTGCTTTTTTTAATATGTCCGTTGAATATGCAAATCCGAATTTCGGGTCTCAAGAAACTAAGGATCTTACGATCAACTATTATAAGTTGATTTCTCGTAACAGATTTTACGTGCCTTTTAAGAATGGCACAGTGGCCATTTCCCTGGTGGGGGGAATTCAGGAGAACCTCAGTCGTGAAACAATTGATGGAGCAAGTTGGGAGGGAGGACCTTTGAGAAGAGGTTATATTCCGAACATTAAAGTCTTCCGTTTATCTGGTATGGATATCGTACGAGGTTTCCAAGATGAGGAAATTAACCGTATGCCTGATGGTCGTGATATCTCCGAATTCCGGGTTCAAAACCGTGCCTATTTGGCGAACTTAAAAATTGAGCCTCGCTACTTCATCAATGACAAAATGATCATTGGAGCCTTTTATGATGCAGGGCGCGTCTTTGTGGACTCAGTAGATTTAGGGGATTTGAGGGATTCAGTAGGTATTACTTTCAAGATCTTGACCCCGGTGGGTACACTTGATTTCGATTATGGGATAAAACTCTTGAGAAAGAAAGGGCCTGATGGTAGATTAGAGGACCCTGGTCGCTTCCATGTGTCAATTGGCTTCTTTTAACCCCCGTACAATTAAAAGAAGACCTGTGTTCTCGCGCTAGCATCCTTAGCACGCTGGCTTAGTGTTGAACTCTTGACGTATGGCCGCATTATATTTATAAGGGAAAAAATTTTTATTAATGGAAGGTTGATTATGATCAAGCAAAGTTCTTACACGATCACAAAAGCCGAGATGGCAAATAAGAAGTGGTACGTTGTAGACGCTACAGATATGGTTGTAGGTCGTCTAGCTTCAGAAGTTGCAAAAGTATTAAAAGGTAAGCA
>CAYWMU010000002.1:0-5981 GCA_964459395.1 uncultured Bacteriovorax sp. | reverse complement strand
ATATGGTTGTAGGTCGTCTAGCTTCAGAAGTTGCAAAAGTATTAAAAGGTAAGCATAAGCCGACTTTTACTACTCACAACGATGCTGGTGATTACGTTATTGTTATTAACGCTGAGAAAGTTCGTTTCACTGGAAAGAAGTGGGATGATAAGAATTATTTCTGGCACACAAATCACATTGGTGGAATCAAGTCTCGCACTGCTAAAGAGCAACTTGAAAAACAACCAACTGCAATCGTTGAAGAAGCAGTTCGTGGTATGCTTGGAAAGAATACACTTGGCCGTAAACAATTTACAAAGCTTAAAGTTTACGTAGGTCCGAATCACGACCACGAAGCTCAAAAGCCTGAACCTTTAAAACTAAACGTATAATTGAAAGGGAATAGATATGAGCAAAGCTAAATCCTATGATGTTCACACTATTGGTCGTCGTAAGTCGGCAGTAGCACGTGTTTATGCTTCACGTGGAACAGGAAAAATCATTATCAACAACCGCGAAGTAACTAACTATTTCCCAAAGGCAACTAGCCGTTACATCGTTAACCAACCAACTAACTTACTTAAAGTAAGCGATACTTATGATTTCAAAATCAACGTACGTGGTGGTGGTGTAACTGGTCAAGCAGGAGCTATCCGTCTTGGTATTGCTCGTGCTCTTCTTAAGCTTGAGAACGGATCACGTCCAGAGCTTAAAACAGCTGGTTTCCTTACTCGTGACCCTAGAAAAGTTGAGCGTAAAAAATACGGTCTTTCTGGTGCACGTAAGTCTTACCAGTTCTCTAAGCGTTAATTACAAGACTTTATTGTTCAGAGAAAGGCCCCTTTTTTGGGGCCTTTTTCGTTCTCTCATCTCGCTGTTTATGAGATCTTCTTCTTATGCAAATGAATCAAAAAGGGCTCATCCAAATTCGTGGTGCTCGAGTTCATAATCTTAAAAATATTAATGTTGATCTCCCTTTGAATAAGTTGGTTTGTCTGGCGGGCCCCTCTGGATCAGGAAAGACTTCCCTGGCCTTCCATACTTTACTGACAGAATCTAAAAGACGATTTGTTAATTCTTTTCCTAATTCACTTAAGTTTTTTTCGGATAGGCCAAGTGCGGTTGATGTTGATTCAATAAATCCCGTGTTACCTGTTTTCGGACTTCCTCAAATAAATCCAGTAGTAGGTTCTCGCAGTGTTGTCAGTGACATTATGAAGCTCACTGATAGCTTTCAAAACCTTTTTCATGGCTTCTCTCATGAGTTGTGTCCAGTTCACAAAGAAGAGCTGGTATTAAGTTCTCCCTCATCCCAACTTATGATTAATGGAAGTCCCGGTGGTGTTGGACATATTCTCGTTCATAGGCAGGACTACTCAATCATTATGGGTGAAGGATTTATTCCTGCTCGAAGCTATTCCGCTGAAGAGCAAAATATTCGTTCTTATGATGAGAGTGATGAGTTTTGGGAAATTTTCCGTTTTAAGTGGGATCAGCCAAAGAGTATTGATAAGAAATTTGCTGAACTTAAGATTCTTGAGACTGGGATTTCCCTATATCTTTATTCTGAAAACAAGTTAGAGAGAATTCATTTTAAAAATCATAAACATTGCCCAGTTTGTTTTTTCGAGTCAAAGCCGCTTTCAAGTGTAAATGCTTTTTCACCGTATTCTGCTCTAGGGGCATGCTCTCACTGCAATGGTTATGGGGCCAATCTTATCTACGATGATAAAAAACTCATTAGTTATGATTTAACTATCAATGAAGGTGGATTGAAGTTTTTAAACTATGGTCCTTTTCATGATGAGAAGTTGGCCTTCATGAAACTAGCGAAGAAAGAAAAGATTCCTCTTGATGTTCCTATCAAAACTCTTCCGAAGTCTTTCTTCAAATTACTGGAAGAAGGGTCTGGAAAATTTTGCGGCTATGGAGAACTTAAGCGCTACCTTGAAAGTAAGCGATATAAACCATCTGTACGTATTTATATATCTCAGCTCAAAAAAGAAGAGCCATGTTCAGTCTGTGAAACAACACGCTTAAATGAAAACATATTTCATTATTTTTTGAAATTTGATGATCAGTTCATCTCGCTTAAAGAAGTGATGAAACTCACAGTAAATGAATGTTTCGAAATATTTAAAGATCAATGTGTTGATAACTCCACCAGTTACCAACGACTGTGTCGTGAAATAGTTGAGAAATTACAAACGGCAAAAGATTTGGGACTGGGGCATCTAAGCTTACTAAGAAAAGTGAAGTCTATATCTGCTGGAGAATATCAAAGACTCCTTTTGATTAAGTATCTTTCTTTTAAAGGCACTGATTCCCTTTTTATCTTAGATGAACCAAGTTTAGGACTTCGTGAAAGAGAAATACAAAAACTTATCTCAGGACTTCGTAACATTCTTGATCAAGGAAACTCTGTAATCCTTATTGATCACTCTGAACTGGTTCAAAGTTTAAGTGATGAATTAATTGTGATGGGCCCTGCTTCCGGAAAAGAGGGTGGTGAGATTCTGTATCAGGGAAATCCACAAGAGTTTTTAAAAAAGAAAGAGAAAATCGTTTTTAACGTTAAAAAACGAGATCATAAAAACTTAAAGTTTATTGAGGTAAAGGAAGCTGAGATTTATGGCAAGAGTTTTTCAGATATAAAAATTCCGCTCAATAGAATGACCTGGATTGATGGACCTTCAGGTTCTGGAAAAACCTCACTTTTTATAAAAGTGATTGGCAGTGAAATTTCTAAAAAAATAGGTCAACCCGAGATTGATGATACTGAATACAAAATTAAAGGATTAAAAAACTATCAGGGGATTAGAGATGTTCTCGTGGTCTCAAGTGACCTGAATCGCTTCACCTCCCGCTCAACCATTGGCTCAATGACGGAACTCGCATCAGTTATAAGAAAACATTTTTTAAAGCTTCCAATGGTCAAAAGCATGAATTTAAAAGAGGGACATCTTTCAAGCAATTCTGAGCTAGGTATGTGTCCTAAGTGCGAGGGTAAGGGATCTATAACGATAGAGATGCAATATCTTGAAGATATCGTTTTAGAGTGTGAAGAGTGCCGTGGTCTAAAAATTAAGCCTCTTTACGCTAATCTTTCCGATGGCAAAATGACCTTAAGTGAAGCTTATTCGAAACCAATTTCGGAGGTTTTAAGCCGAGTGACTTTAACTCCAAAATTTCGCAGGGTTTGGGATTATCTTAAACTTCTTAATCTTGATTATTTAAGTCTAGATCGACCGTTAAACTCTCTTTCTGGAGGGGAACGTCAGAGAATATATCTTCTCAATCGTCTTCTCAAAAATATCACTGATACTCTGATAATTTTTGAGAACATTTCTTTTGGTCTTTCAGATAGAGAGCTCGCTCACTTAGGAGCTTTCCTTAATGATCTTAGTGATTTTGATAATACAATCTTGATCATCGATGCCTCACCAAGTTGTGGAAAAATCACTGATTTTAAGCTCGATGGAGAGGAAGGATTCACACTGAAGGAGACTTAAGCTTTCAACGGACTTCGCCGATAAAGTAATTACGGGGGAGTCCATGCTAAATTCATTAGTGTTCTTTATTCTATTCATCGCACTCCCTGTTCAGGCCACGACTTTTATGCGAGTGAGTGTAGAAGACCAACTCAAGGCTTCTGACAGTATTTTCATTGGTCATTTCTTAGAACAAAAAAGCATTCTGGTCGAAGATGGAACGATAGCAACGCAGATGACTTTCAAACTCTCAAAAGAGTATGGATTTAATTCTCAAATGTTTGGAATGGAGGAGATTTTTATCCATTATCCTGGAGGAAGCTGGGAAGGAGAAAGCGTCGTTGTAGAAGGAGTGCCAGCTTTTAGTCCGGGAGAGAGAGTTGCCATCCTTGGACGCAATATTGATAACAGATTTTGGGGACTCAACCTCGCAATGGGGAGCTATAAAATCGTCAACTATGGTAAGGAAACACTTCTGATAAATAATGTTTTTCCTAGTGATCCCCTTAATAGCCAGATTGCTCTTTCAGACTTTGAACATAAAGTTAAGGAAATTAAAGGTTCAAGTTTAAGAGTCGTACAGTCTTTAGAATTAATGGAGCAAAATGAATCTTCCGAAGGCAAAAAGCGCTCCATTGCTTCAATCGATGCTCCAGAGGAAAATGAACAAGAGCGAGCTTCTCGGCCTGGTACTTTTTGGTTACTGGTTTTCTTAGGACTAGCAGGTGCCATCACTGGTTATCGGGTTAAGAGCAAAAGATAATCTAGGAAACGATGAAGAATCTTTTATTTTTGTGGGTCATTTCTACTGCTGCTCTAGCACATCAAAATAATGTCACTGATATTGGCAAAGGAATGTTTTTACCTAATCCTAAGATTAATCTTCAACTTCAAAACACCTTTCCTTATCTTCCCGCAGAGACAACAGTAGATATTATTAATGAAAGTTTACAAGAGTGGAATCAGTCGCAAACCAATCTCAATCTGAATCTGGTTGATACTGGCTCTGTTTTTAAAATTAGGTTTGATAGCGATTTTTCGCGATATGGACCAGGTGTTGTTGGCATAACAGAGGTCAATTACAACACTGAAGGTGCTATTCAAAAGGCTACTATCAAACTCAATAATCAGATGTTTTTTAGTAATAGTAAGTCTGCTCATGCTATGGGGGGAGTTTATCTCGGTGATGTGATATCTCACGAAGTGGGACATTTGATCGGTCTTGGCCACTCAGAGGTCATAAATTCAACCATGTTTTTTGAATCATTTCCTGGTCAGTTTTCTTTAAGTAAAGATGATCAGGCCGGAGCGCGATCTCTTTACGGAAATGGTAGTGGAAGAATCAAGGGAACTATTATGGGAGGAACTCATATTCCTGTACTAGGTGCCCAGGTTAAGGCCATCTCTCGAATTAGCGGAGAAGCTATTTCTTCCGTAAGTAATGAGAACGGACAATTTGAAATTTCAGGACTAGATATCAATGATAGTTATTACTTGTATGTTTCTCCTACAGTAAAAATTAATGATCTTCCTCCTTACTTTGCCAACACTCAAAATAATTTTTGTCCCACTTCCTATCAAGGAGGCTTTTTCACTGCATGCGGAATAGAGGATGGAGGAAGTGCCCAGGCCATTACTCTTACCAGTGCTTCAAAGTCAGTTGACGTGGGCATTGTTAGTATAAATTGTAGTCTTCGTTCTTCTCCGGAATATGCTAGGTTTAAAATTGAAAGTGACAGCGAGCCACTTCTTCTTTGGGATTCTACACGAGAAAGCGTGAACGAAAAAAATCATATAGGTTACTTCTTTCAGTCTGAAACGTGGAGTGAGTGGGATAAGTTCAAGTTAGACCTCACCTCAGTTGATACTTTAGGAGGGAATAAGTATTTAAGGATTAACTTCATCAGCTATCCTTTTGCTAATCCACTTGAGTATGAATTAAAAATTATGAAAGAAGGTGATGAGCTTATGACTTTGGGAATAAGCGAGGATACAGTCACTAGAACATTTAATAATAATATTACTTATGACTTACCACTAAATCTCCATCCTCATGATTATGAAATACATATTCGGGCACGAAATCTAAAAACAAATTGTAACGAGGGCGTATGTTCACGTTGGACTTTTCCTGCCTTAGATCAATTTGTAAGCACTCAGCAGTATCCTTATCTTTTAAGCTTAGGGCTAATGGTCGGATCAGGAAGCTCTGCAGTTCCTCTTTTTAATACTGAACAATACCTGTCGGATAATTCCTCTTGCTTAGATGGCCCTTTCACTTACGAGGTAAGAAGAAATGCTCCTCTCGTCCAAGAGGAGATAAAGCAGGAAGGTTCTACACAAATGAGTTGTGGCACCATTGAACCTCCTTCTAGTAATCCTCCTGCAGGAGGAGGATTAATGTCCCTGTGCTTAGGCTTCATGTTGGCCTCTCTCTCCTTACTTGTTAAAAAAGATAAGAACACTTTGTCTTAACTCCCTCTTTTTAATAGAATAAGTTATCAACCTCAT
>CAYWMU010000001.1:0-55879 GCA_964459395.1 uncultured Bacteriovorax sp. | reverse complement strand
AGAGATCCTTCCTAAAACTTTTGCCAGAGGAAATGCAGAGAAAATAGCGCCATTTTGTATGGTCTTATTAATAGGTTGTTACTACGGTCTTTTTCCTATTATTAAAGCATTCATGAAAGTGATTGAATTAGTTCTAGGTAAAAATGCTCACGTTCAAGGCCGCCAAGTTACTAAAGACGATATTGAAGTAATGGTTGAGATGGCCGAAGAAAAGAAGAGTATGGACTCAAAGCAACTTGAGCTTCTTACTTCTATTTTAGAATTCCCATCTATTAAAGTTAAAGACATCATGGTCCCTCGCACGAGTATTGAGGGAATTCAAAAAGACATGAGCTATGAAGAAGTGATTAAGCTTGTTAAAGAAGATGCTCACTCTCGTTACCCTGTCTATGATGAAGACCTTGATGAGGTTCTTGGGTTCTTACACGTTAAGGACTTAGCTTTCATAGAAGATAAGGCGCGCATTAACTTCAATGTTACGAAGTATGTTAAGCCTCCATTCTATGTATATGAGCATATGAAGATTCATGCGGTGTTTGACCACATGAATAGAAAGAAAGTTCACCTTGCCCTTGTTAAAGATGAAAACGGTATTGTTGTAGGGATGCTAACTCTTGAAGACATTATGGAAGAAATCTTTGGAGAGATTCAAGATGAGCATGATGATGAAGAAGATTGTATCCCTGGAGTGGAGTCGGCAGAGGGAGTCGTTGTTCCTCCTACGATTTCACTCAGAGATCTTTATAATGAATATGATATTAAGATCCCACTCAATGATAACTATTCAACCTTGAATGGTTTTATCATGGAACACCTGGGCAACAACTTTCCTAGAAAAGGTCATATGATCATTTGGGATAAATTCTCGTTTGAGCTTACTCGCGTTAAAAACTTTGAAATAAAAGAAGTAAAAATTAAATCAACGACGGGTGATCATATTATGGATCCTCATCACGATGAAAAAAGAGATGAGAAGGAAGATAATAGGATTGTTGTTGCCAAATAGGTTCCTATGAATGAGAGAAAGATTTATCAAGTTTGTGTGATTGGAGGCGGTTCAGCTGGAACGATGGCCGCTCTTCGAACAGTGCTTAATAACGATGAATGTCTTTTTTTCCCCGGAACTCCAAAAGATAAGAAAAGATCTCGAGCTCTATGGGTAAGGCGTGTGGAAAACATGCCGGCCCACCTTGAATACAAACGAGGTATTGAAGAGCCAAATATGGCCACGATTAAGTGGCTTCAAAGTTCAGACTTTAAAGATAAATTTTTCATTCACAAAAATGTGGGCGTCACTTCCATTAAAAAACTTGAAGATGAAACGTTCGAGATTACGAGTTCTAAGAATGAAGTCTATTACGCTCAGTACGTTATTCTCTGTACAGGTGTCGCTGACGTTCAGCCTGTGGTCAATGGCAGCATCGAACCAATTTTTGATTATGCTAATGCTCAAACCGCAGACTACTGTTTAATCTGTGATGGACATCATGTGCTCAATAAAAAGACAGCTGTTATTGGTCACACTACCAGCGCAGCTTGGGTCGCTATCATGCTTCATGAACGCTACCATGTCCCGATTACGATTCTCACACATGGGCAAGATACTCAGTTTAATGAGGAAACTCAAAAACTCATTGAGAAGTATAAGTTTCAAATTATAAAAAATGAGATCACAGGTTTTGAAGGTGAAGAGAAGGGAATTCTTTCTCGTATAACTTTAAAAGATCATGGCGATATACCTGTTGATATTTGTTTTGTTTCACTCGGTATGATTGTTTATAACGAACTTGCTAAAATGCTTGGAGCCGATCTTGATGAACGCGGGTTTGTGAAGGCCAATACTAGTGGTGAAACCAGTGTGAGTAATCTCTATGTAGCGGGGGACCTGAAGGCCAATACGAGAAAGCAAATCTATACGGCCTGGGATCATGCGGTTTCTGCAGCTACAGAAATAAATCAGAAAATTAGAATCAAAAAGCGTTAGTCTTTTATAAGTCTGATTTCAACATCAGTTAGAATTTTCGCACGACAACTGAGACGAATTTCAAGGGGTTCAAGACCTGCATCTTTTCGTTCGTCATTTAATGCATCAATAGTATTTTGCTCAACAGCACTCGCGGGATGAAGAGCTTCAGGATTAAGAACTTCAATGCGACATGCTCCGCATGAACCAGCAAGACAACCGTGAGGAAGCTTAAGATCTTGTGCGTCGAGTGCATCATGAATGATGGAGTCTTTTTCAATTTCAAACACTTGATGCGTATCAATGATTGTCACTTTAGGCATGAAAAAAACATCCTTGTCAAATGCTAATGAGAGGCAGAAACTTCATTCGTAAAGTTAAAGTTTAACCGAACTTCAGATTCTGGTCACTGCTTAAATGTGGTGAAGGAGGCCGACATGTTAACTCTAGAAAAGATGTATTCCATGGGACACGAAGAGGTCGTCTTCGTTCAAGATAAGAATTCAGGTTTAAAGGCCATCATTGGCATTCATGATACAACCCTTGGGCCAGCACTTGGGGGAACGCGCCTGTGGCCTTATGAGAAGGAAGAGGATGCATTGATCGATGTGCTGAGACTTTCACGAGGCATGACTTATAAAAACTCAATCTCTGGACTTCACTTAGGTGGTGGTAAGGCCGTTATCATTGCTGACCCTAAAGAAAAGAGTGAGGCCCTCTTTAGATCCTTTGGACGTTTTGTTGAGTCCCTTAATGGTCGCTATATAACAGCTGAAGATGTGAACACTACTGTTCAAGATATAGAATATATTCACCGTGAAACCCGTTTTGTCACAGGCGTTGCCAAAGAGAATGGTGGATCAGGAAATCCATCTCCTTATACCGCCTTAGGTGTATTTCGCGGTCTAGAAGCTTCTGTTACCAAAGCTTTTGGTTCAAGAAACCTTAAAGGTAAAACGGTGGCGATTCAAGGTGTCGGTTCTGTTGGCTTTGAGTTAGCAAAACTTCTCACCGAAGCAGGGGCCAATATTATTTTTACTGATGTTAACGAAAAAAATATTGAGCGTATGAAGAAAAATCTTAGTAATGCTCAGTTTGTTTCACCACAAGATATCTTTGGCGTTACATGTGATGTTTATTCTCCTTGTGCATTAGGTGCTTCGATCAATGATGAAACAATCCCTATGCTCAAAGCAAAAGTCGTTTGTGGAGCAGCTAACAATCAGCTTAAAGAAGATCGTCACGGGCAGATTCTAAAAGATAAGGGCATTCTCTATGCGCCAGACTACTTAGTTAACGCCGGCGGGGTGATGAATGTGTCGATTGAATTTGACGGTTGGAGTGACTCTAAATCTCGTCGCATGGTTGATACCATCTATGATAAAACGCTCGAAGTTTTTCAGATTGCCGATGAACAAAATATTCCCGTTAATCGCGCTGCGGACGTTATGGCCGAGAACCGCATTCAGGCCATCAAGCAGATTAAAACGAATTACCTTGGTAAGAAATAGCTCTCTTTGTGAGGGCTTTTTTTTGGCATGAATACTGCTTCTTATAAAGTTGCCCATTATGGGCAATATGCTTTGGAGGTAGGGTATGCAGCTTAAGATTAAACGAAGAATTAGTGCTTATTCTCATATTTTTCAAAAGAAGATTTTAGAAGAAATTAAAAAGATGACTGAAGGTCCGAAGATCGTTATCAAAGAAAAAAAAGAACATGAACAAGACTACGATGATTTAGCTTTAACTCTCAATAAAGATCCTCAACCTAAAAGAACACTTCATTAGTATCCGTTAAATCTCATTATAGACCATTGTTCTTTCTGCGGCATTTAGGGATGAATCAAAGAGCATTATGCTTTGGATTTGTCCCATAAAATTCGTACTAAATAGGGTGCCAGTGAGGGTTGAATTTAACTCAATCTCAAGAACAAATGATGCACCTACTGCAACTCCCAAAGAATAATCATTCCCCACTTTCGAAACTGACGTGCCATTGATTCGTAAACTCTGGATTCTATTTGGTGGGTCGGTAATAATAAGTCCAGCGCCCTCATTATAAGAGATATTATTTAAGATTGATCCAGAGGTTGAGTCGAAAGTAATACGGGTAATAATAACTCGAGTCGTTTGCGTGGTGGTTAAAGAGTTAGAGCCATTAAGGTTTAAGCTTCCTGCAAATACTTCTTCAGAGTTTGAAATAATATCGGTGAGTGAGCCATCGGCCCAAGCAAGAAACTTCGTCGGGAGAATTTGAATACCTGCAAGACTAAGGGAGGTGAAGTTTAAATTCGCATCTACCATATTGTCCCCGATAATTTCCCCTCCGTTAAGTGTAACACTAGTAACGTTTCCTAAACCTGCCCATTGAAGAGTCTGGTTAGAAATAGTGTGTTCAAAAATAAGAGTCTCTGATTCACTACCAGAGACATAATTGAAGTCATAATTGACTCCTCCGACACTTGCTCTAATGCGAGGAGTGCCACCAGTTTCATTGACTTCAACTTGTCTTGAGAAATTTAAGGTGATTCTTAAAGTCTCTCCTGGTCGATAAAAGCCGGCACTACTGATACTGCGTGAAGTGACAGTGGCAGGAGCGGCATCGATCATGATGGAGTTTGAAAGGTTTAAAGGTACTTGGGTGAAGGAATTCGTGGCCCTATCTTGAATGTATGAACCAGAACCATTGGCAATATTTCCGAGAGTAATAGGAGTTAAAGCCGAGTCACCACTTTGAATTGTGTAGCTGAAAGTAAAAGAGGTGCCGGACTGGACTCCTGTGAAATCGGGAGTGAGGTATCTTGCCGGAGATAAACCACCTATAGGAATTCTTGGATAACCGCCAACAGAATTAATGTTCACAATTTCATCGAAGGTCAGTTCGAAGGTTAGAACATTGCCGACGAGGTAAGTACCTGAAGCTGGTTCACTGGTGATCGAAGCCCGAGGAGGAGTATTATCAATGATAACAGTTGGAGTAGGAATAATCGGAAAGGTAACATTACTGATTGTGTTTCCTGCTAAGTCGCGAATGATATGAGTTCCTACGTAAAGTGGAGAGTTGATACTGATACCATCTAAATCTTCAACATTATTAGCGATAGTATAGTGGAATGGAATGCTTGCCGTATTATTGTTTGTATTGGTGTAAGTCGCTCGCACTGGACCTGTCGTCAAATTGATATCAACTCCCACTTGAGTCGAAGGAATATTGACCGGTTCACTGAATTGAAGACTCATATCGAGTCTACTTAAAGTCGCTGTTCCATGACCATTTCGATAAAACCCATCCACCGGAGGAGTCATTCCTGTAATGGTAGGTCTAATTCCATCAACAGTGGTATTGGTGACAGTCGTATTAGGAATAGTAAAGTTCGGAATGGTTCCCGCTTCATCCGTAACGACAGCATTATTGAGTTGTATATTTGTGATATTGATTTCACTACCGGTGGATTGATCACCTTCCTCTACGGTGTAGACAAAGGTCATGGTGTCGGCGCCTTCTCCTCCTGTGAGGTAGGTAGCTACTTTAGGAACTCCTCCAATACTAAAATTGAGAACAGGTGCTCCATTATCGATATTGACTCGAATAACTGTATTAAACTCAGCAATTAAATGAAGTTCTTGGCCTATAATCCACACGTCATCTCGCGTTCCTCCGTTCACACTCGGAGTCGTATCAGTTCCACGAGAGATGCGTTCAATTCTTGGCAGAACGGCATTAACAATGATGCCAGTGGTATCTGGAGAACCAAGATTATTATTGTTAGGCAATTGGTTCATATTATTACCAGTTGAAGCAGCATTGCGAATGGATGTAGGATTGGTGATAAGATTATTTAAAGTGATACCATCGGTATCAACATGTCCTGGTAGTGGAGTATAGCGGAATGTGAGAGTATCACTGCCACTTCCTTCTAAGAGATCCGCCTGATGATTAGTTGTTCCCACTACCAAATTAAGAAATGGTGCTGTTCCAGTAATGGAGACAGGCCGATCAAAGACAAGGTGGAAATCTAGGTGTTGAGATACGCGATATGTATTATTTTCTGGAAGAATGACGTCAACTAACCGAGGAACTCTTCCGTTAATCAGAAGTCCTGCAGTGGGAGCAATTGTGCCTGGTAGGACATTGGAAGCATCATTGCCGTTGGCATCTTTGATTGTTCCTCCTGCAAGAGTAATTGGTGTAGCATTAAAGATAAGACCATTAGTGTCGCTGACATTGTTTTTAATGGTGTAGCGAAAGTTTAAGCTCTGGGTTCCTGAGCCTGAAACATAGGGAAGCTCTTCCCAATTATCATTACCTATTTCAACCCTAAGAGTGGGGGAGCCGGTAACATAAACTCTCTCATCATAAACGACAGAAAATGTCAGTTCATCATTCCAATAATAAGCTCCTGGTGCATGAGCGTGAGTAATGGCGGTAATCGTAGGAGCTGCATTATCAATTTTAATATTGGTGTAATGAACAGCTTTGATGGAAGTCGAACAATCTGTTAGTTCTTCTTTGAGATAGAACTGAAGAGTTGCGCCATTCAGATTGATGCCTTGGAAACGAATTCCATCACTATCGTTATCACTTGCCTGAACAGTATAAGTAAAAGTTAGAGTCTTACTTTTATCTCCACTTACATATTCCGCATAACGAGTGGTACTTCCTATCTCTAGTGTAAGTCGAGGAGATCCAGTAACGAGGACGTTAGAAGGAAACGAAAGAGTGAAAGTGAGAACATCATCAGTTTTGAAGTTACCAGAATGAGATGTCTTGATGGTGAAGCTGTTAGTAGCACTTCTGTGATCAGCGATATAGTCATCCTTGCCAGATTTTTTCTCAACCTGACATGCCACTAAAAGAAAAGATATAAGAATGATAATTAGCTTACTCACATTCTATTTTTCGGAACTTTTCTTAAGGAAGTTTAAGACCATCAGAGAGGGAAGTTTTTGCCACTTTCATTCAAACAGGTTTCAAATTGTTAGAATGAGGTATGAGAAATTTCATTCTTTTATTCCTGAGTTTTTTAGTAACTGGTTGTGCTAGCCGTTTTATCTTACCATCTCAACGTTTCTTAACTCCTGAGACCCAAGGTGGAGGATTTAAGACAAGTATTGAACTCCATAAAACAACTGCTCATGAAGCGAAACTTTCTGGTGGAGATAATGGTATTGAGGGAGTTCGATATGAAGATATTTCTCGATCTGGATATCAGTTTTCTTCCGGATTATTTGATCGGTTTGATCTCGTTTGGTCTCACATTGCCTCGGGGAATTCCTTAATTGGGGGTAAATATCAAGCCATAGGTGGCGATCGAGGAGGGAATGGAACGAAGCTCTCATTTGCTTACCTAGTAGGTGGTAACACTCACGAGTCAGATAAAAAGGATATTGAATTTACTCTGAACGCTCAGGAATTTTGGGGACTGTATGGCCTTCGTATAAATCAGTTCTTCATGCCATATGCTTCTCTTGGGTACGGGAAGTACAATTATAAGGCCAAGGTGAAAAAAGGCTTCTTCAGTGGAGAAAGACCACGTATTCGAAGTGATATATATTTCTTAATGGCCGGTGGTGAATTTAATCTTCAAGGCTTTATCTTTAAAATTGAGACAGGCCTTCAAGTCCTTGAGACTTCGAAAACAAATGATAAATGGGCCTATCGCACAGGTTTTAGTTTAGGTTATGGTTGGTAGAGTTTACCGATCTGTAATGAGAAAAGTTTTAGGTCTAAAATAGGAGAGTATGAAGTTAAAGACAGGTATTCTGACATTCATCCTTTGTTCTTCGAGTTCATCCTTTGCAGCTCTCGATTTTGAAGATCATGCATTTCCAGAACTTGTAACCTCTGCACGTGCTCTTGCTATGGGAAATGCTTTCATTAATAAAGTTGATGATGCATGGTCTGCTTTTTATAACCCAGCTGGTTTAGGTACTGTTCGCCGTCCAACTTTTCATTTGGCCAATATTCATTTGGAAAGTTCTGGGAAATTAATGAGTGCAATGAGTGATGGTCCTGCTTATAAAATTCCTGGCAACTATATTGATTCTTACGATCCAGAGAAAATGAGAAGTCTCCTTGTAAAAAATCAAGGTGAACTCATGCATTCAAGAATTAACCTCTTTCCAAACTTTACGGTCCGAGGTTTGACTCTTGGTTATATGGTTTCTCAGAGAAATAGAAGTATTATTAATAACGACGCAGCTAACGAATTTGAAATTGCAGAGAGAAGAGATCATGGTCCGGTTATGGCCCTTAATGCCTCTTTCTTTGGAGGGATTTTTAAAATTGGAGCATCGGCCGTCTATTTGATGAGAAGAGATCTTTATAAAAATATTGGCCCGACAGAAAGTATTAATATTTCCGACTCTGATTATACGGGTGGAAACTCAGTACAAGTAACTGCAGGTGCTCGATTAACTCTTCCATATGATTATCTTCCGACATTTTCAGCGGTATTAAGAAATGCTACTGACGCTAAATTTAGTAAAGATAAAGACTATGATTTAGCACCCGACAAAATTAAACAAACAGTTGATGTAGGTTTTTCAATTACTCCCCAAATTGGTCAAGCCTCTCGCATACACTTAGAGCTAAATCTAAAAGATTTAAACGACTCTTACCAAACTGACATAAAACGACGTTTGGCGGCCGGAATGGAGCTCGATATTGCTCGAAAGCTCTTTTTACGTGCGGGATATGGCGATGGATGGGGATCAGGTGGAATTGGGGTTAAATTAAGAATGATGACTCTTGATTTAACAACTTACGCTATTGATCGCTCTCTTGATGGCTTCCGTGAGAAAGAAGATCGTCGTTGGGTTCTCTCATTTGCCACAGGCTTCTAGCTCTTTTTTTCAATTAACCTTTTCTTTGATGGTACCTTTTGTTAAATAAGGAGTTCTTATTTACAGAAGGTTCGACCCCTTCCTCTCGCCTTTAGAGAGATTTATCAGGAGTACATCATGGCCTCACATAATCCCTATGCTTCATTTCTTGAGTTTCTTGAAAAGCCTGCACGCTATATTGGTGGAGAGCATTTTGTTATAAGAAAGGACTGGGAAAAGGCCACTAGTAAAGTTGCTTTGTGTTTTCCTGATACCTATGAAATTGGAATGAGTCATTTAGGGATGAAGATCCTTTATGATGAAATCAATAAACATGAATCCCTCATTGCTGAAAGATGTTTTGCCCCATGGATTGATATGGAAAAGCAAATTCGCGAGCGCGGTCTTTCACTTGTCTCCTTAGAAAATTTTAAACCTCTTAAAGAGTTTGATATCGTTGGTTTCTCTCTTCAGTATGAGATGAGTTATACCAATATTCTTAACATGCTCGATCTTGGAGGAATTTCTATTTGGACCAAAGATCGAGGCGAACATGAGCCTTTTGTTATCTGTGGTGGTCCATGTGCTACTCACCCTGAACCGCTAGCACCTTTCATGGACTTCGTGGTGATAGGTGATGGAGAAGTTCTTTTTGCTAAGGTTGCTCACTTTATTGGTGAAGCCAGAGCACAAGGCTGGAAGAGAAAAGATATTCTTCTGGAGCTTGCTTCGTGGAAAGGAATTTACGTTCCTCAATTTTATAAAACAGAAATTGATCCGATGACACAAATGGAAGTGGTGGTAGGCCCTATTGATGAGCACCCTGAACTTCCAAGTCGAGTGCAAAGATATTTTGTGGATAACTTAACAAATTATCCTTTCCCAACAAGATCACCTATCCCTCATATGACTGCGATTTTTGATCGATTCGCGGTAGAGCTTGCTCGTGGGTGTACAGAGGGATGTCGCTTTTGTCAGGCGGGAATGATCTATCGTCCAGTAAGAGAAAGAAACCCCGAAAATGTTGTTCAGATGGTTATGGATGGGTTAAAGAACGGAGGCTTTAATGAAGCCTCTCTCACATGTCTTTCTACTGCTGATTACTCAGCAGTGACTCCTTTAGTGATTGAACTTCTTGATAAACTTCAAGAGGAAAATGCAACCCTAGGGATTTCTTCTCTCAGGGCTTACGGCCTTGATGAAAGAATTCTTGATAAACTCGCGGAAGTAAAAAACTCATCACTAACTTTTGCTCCAGAAGCCGGAAGTCAGCGAATGAGAGATGTGATTAATAAAAACGTCTCTGAAGATGATCTCATGAAAACAGCAGAAGCCGTTTTCTCTCGTGGTTGGACCAAGATGAAGCTTTACTTCATGATCGGCCTTCCGACAGAAGAAGATGAAGATGTTATCGCTATTATGGAAACATCCGGTAAAGCAAAAAGAAAAGCTCAAGAGTGCGGAGTAAGGAACCCAACTGTCACAGTTTCAGTTTCAAGCTTTGTTCCAAAACCTCATACGCCATTTCAGTGGGCCAGCATGATCACCCATTCTGAAATTCAAAGAAAGCAAAATCTTTTAAAAGATTATGCAGATAAGTACCGTCTTAACTTCAGAAGACATTACTCAAAAATTTCTCACTTAGAGGGAATCGTTTCGAGAGGAGATAGACGAGTCGCTAGCATTATTTATAATGCTTGGGCCGGTGGGGCTCGTTTTGATGGTTGGGATGAAACTTTTAAGTATGACTTATGGATTGAGTGTGTTGATAACTCTGGAATCAATCCGGAAATCTTCCTAGGAACTATTCCTATGGAAGGAAGGCTCGCTTGGGATCATATTGATGTAGGTTTAACTGATCGTTTCTTAGAATTAGAATGGAAAAAGGCCACTAAAAATAGACTTTCACCTCCTTGTGGTAAAGTCGCAGGGATGATTGTTCACCACTCAAACCTTGAGTCCCTTGAGAAAACATTTGATATCGATAAGAAAAAACTTGTTTGCTATCACTGTGGAGTAGCTTGTGATTTAAAGCAAATGGTGGAAGAGCGAAGAGATTTCTTAACAGGTATGAATGCTATTAAAGATGAACCATACGTAGCACCAGAAGTCTTAAAGAAAGATATTATTTCTTTAAGAGAAAAAAGAAATCAGCTCACAGGTTACCGCTACAGAGTTGAGTTTTCAAAAATTGGTCCAATTTCTTTTATTTCTCATTTAGATCTTCAGAAGGTCATTGCTCGTATTTTTAAAAGAGCAGGACTCGAGACTCTTTACTCTGAAGGTTACAATATCCGTCCGCTTCTTTCCTTTGGTCCAGCTTTAACTCTTGGGATCTCTTCTCTTGTCGAGTATTTTGACGTGAGAGTTCCAGAGGAGTGGACTAACTTTGAAGATATTCTTTCTATCCTAGAAAAGCATAGTGAGCCAGGTGTTCACTTCAGATCTATCTCAGCAATTGATAATAGAACAGTTTCCATTCAGGATTCGGCCAAGTCTTTTACTTACTTTGTTCCTGTCATTGAAGGAGATAAAGTGAATGTTGAAGAAACTCTAAAGAGCTCTGAAAAAATTCTCATTCAGTCTTATTCTAAGAAGGATGAGAAGTTCTTAGAAAAAGATGTAAAGCCATTCCTATTGAATGTTTCACGAGGTCAGCTACAGTTAGCAGACTCACTTATGGAAACAATAGATGAAGTTTCTCCTTGTCGTGACGAAGGACTCTTTATTGAGGCCCTGGTAGATCAAGGAAGAAGTATTCGTCCAAGTGAGATCGTAGACCTCTTAAACTCGTTTGGTCTTAAGACTGAGCGACCAATTAAGGTAGGGATAGAGCTTCATTCTTAAGATAGAATGAATTAAGTTTATAGACCCCTTTTCATACCGATAAGTTCTTTATGAGAAGGGGTTTGTTTCTAGTTATTTTTTTTATTTTTATTGTTGGATGTAGTTCTCCGGTTAGACGTGCACCTTCATCATTTCCTTATTCCCAAGAAGTTAGCTTCACCCATTCCCTGATAAAGCTTTTATCAATTAAAACCATTCATGAAGAAGCAGCTTATTTCTTTTATTTTGAAAGCAAAAATCAGTTCAATGAGCCGGTAGAAGTTGGCCCAGATGAGATTAGTTTTAAGGTCGGTAAAGAAAGAATAGTTTTTGATTACTTTCGCGATAGTCTAGGAAAGTACTATTACCGAATCTTTTTTAAAAACTTTCCTTCAGGAACCCATGGGCTAAAAATTTACCTCGGATCAGAACTCCTCTCTGAGATTGATCTAGTCCATCAAAATAAATTGAAGACAATGGATCTAGCTCATTCGAAAATGAGAGTCATAAGTCAGGAAAAACAATTTTATGACTTTGAGTTAGAGCTTATTGACTCTCAAGGAAATTGGGTTTTATCGACTGAAAGGCCAGAAATTATTGTTGAGGGAGAGGCCCGAGTTATAGAGCTTTCGCCACGAGGTCAAGGTCGATGGAAAGGAAAACTTCAAACGATAGATGCAAATACTATCGTTTATCTCTCACTACGACTAAATTCCAGCTATTTACCCCGCTTGTTACGAATACAACACATCGAGAAATAACTATCATCTTGTCTATAGATAGTGGATTTTTAAGCCCTTTATGGGCTAAGATACCCGTACTTACAGAAAGGGGTTTCCTATGACGACGACAACAAAGTCTACTGACGTTAAGTCTAAAGCTGTGGCGAGCACGCTTAAATCAAATCCTAGTTACAACAAGAAACTTGATCTGATTAAAAAACATAAGCTTTCAAAAGCTGATCTTGTTTGGTTCCTTAAAAATATTTATGTTTCACGTAAAACTGATGATGCAGAGATTACGATGAAGAAGCAAAACAAAGCTTTCTTCCAAATCTCAGGTGCGGGCCACGAAGGAATTCTTTCTGCCGCAGCAAAAGTTCTACGTCCTAGTTACGATTACTTTATTCCATATTACCGTGATAGAGCTTTATGCTTAGGTCTCGGTCACACTCCATATGAGATGCTTTGTCAGGCCAATGGTAACACTGGTGATACTGCTTCTCATGGGCGCCAAATGCCTGCTCACTGGGGTAACGTCAAACTTAACATTATTTCAAAATCATCTTGTACAGGAACTCAATTCCTTCAAGCTGTTGGTGTGGCAGAGGCAGGACTTCATTTAAAGAAAATGAACCTGAAAGATTCTCCAGTCTATAACGATCAAGAGATCGTTTATGTTTCTTCAGGAGATGGAACAACATCTCAAGGTGAGTTTTGGGAAGGATTAACTACTGCATGTGTAAATAAGCTCCCAGTTCTTTTCATGATTGAAGATAATGGTTATGCAATCTCAGTACCTGTTTCAGTGCAAACTCCAGGAGCTTCTATTTCAGTAGCTCTAGCAAATTTCCCAGGTCTTAAAATCTTTACTTGTGATGGGAATTGTCCAATTGAGTCTTACGACACAATGGTTGAGGCCGAAAAATATCTTCGTGCTGGTAATGGTCCAGTACTCGTGCACGCTACTGTAACTCGTCCATACTCTCACTCTCTTTCTGATGATCACTCTTATTACAGAACAAAAGATGATCTTGCAGATGAAGCTTTCAGAGATGTATTTAACTCATTCCCACGTTTCTTAAATGATACAGGCCTCATGACAACTGATGAGACTTCTGCACTTCTTGATGAAGCGACGAAAGAAGTTCGCGAAGCTATGAACAGAGCTCTCGCGACACCTTGGCCTGATAAATCAACTTATAAGGATCACCTGTATTCTCCAGATGTCGATCCAACTTCATCTGATTTTGATACTGCTCCTCAATTCTCTGGTAAGGATGATATTCCTCTGGCAACTGCTATCAATATGACTTTGAAGTCTGAGATTAAGAAAAATCCTCTTATGATGGTTTTCGGTGAGGACGTTGCAGACTTCACTGAGGTGGAAAAGTACGAGAACCCTGATCTAAAAGGTAAGGGAGGAGTATTTAAAGTTACTCACGGAGTTCAAAAAGTAGCTCAGCCTGGACAGGTGTTTAACTCACCACTTGCGGAAGCGAACATTATTGGTCGTGCCATTGGTATGGCCATGAGAGGACTTAAGCCAGTAGTTGAAATTCAATTCTTTGATTATATCTGGACTGCTTACATGCAGTTAAAGAATGAGATGGCCACAACTCGCTACCGCTCTGGTGGCGACTTCAAATGCCCGATGGTAGTTCGTGTACCAATTGGTGGATACCTTCGTGGTGGGGCCATGTATCACTCTCAGTCTGGAGAATCTTTATTCATCCACAATCCTGGTATTCGCGTGGTTTACCCTTCTAATGCTCTAGATGCTATCGGGATTCTTCGCACAGCGATTCGTTGTGATGACCCTGTGATGTTCCTTGAGCACAAGCACCTTTACTATCAAGGTTACAACCGCTGTGCCGATCCGGGTGAGGATTACATGATCCCATTTGGTAAAGCTCGTGTTGTTAAAGAAGGTAAGGACGCCACTATTGTTGCTTGGGGTGCACTAGTTCAGAAAGCTGTTGAAGCGGCTAAAGAATTTGAGAAAGAGGGATACTCGATTGAAATTATCGATCCACGTACTCTCGCTCCATTTGACTTTGAAGCTGTTAAAAAATCTCTTTCTAAAACACACAGGCTTCTCATTTGTCATGAAGAGCACAAGACTTCTGGTTTTGCCGGAGAGATAGCAGCTCTTGTGAATGAGAATTGTTTTGAGCTACTTGATGCTCCTATTCTCCGTGTTTGTTCAGAAGATACTCACGTAGCTTACTGCCCAGACCTTGAAGAAGTTATTCTTCCTCAGGTTTCTCACGTTTCTTCTGCTCTTAGAAAGCTTCTTAATTACTAGTTTGTATTCGGGGGATTCGAATGAATCCCCCGAATCTTTTATAATCCTAAACCTCTTAATAGTTTCTTACCTTGCTCTTTTAGCTTCTCTCCTTGACCACCTTGAATCTTTTTTAACTCTGCCTCAAGCTGGTCCTCATATTTTTTATAAATACTTTCTATATTCTTAAGTGACTTAAGCTGATTAGAAGAAAGGTTTACCTTGCTGAGTAATTCCTTCTGAGGTTCTTTAACTTTCTCTTCAATAAGAGCATTAATTTTATTTTCAGCACTAGCTATTTGAGAGGTGAGCTCGTTTCTGAGCCCTTTGCCCAACTCTTCACCTAAGTTTGATTTTAGATCAATTCCTAGCTTGCTAAAAGGACCTTGGGCCTTGGCCTCAAGACTTATCGTTGGAATATTATTTAAAATCCGAGTAAGAGTTTGAGTCGCAGACCTTGAGTCAAGACTGACAAGGTAGCGAGGCTCATTGAAATGAGAGAGAAAGCTCATATCGATCGTATTGTTTTGAATTCTTGCTTTAATCGTTGATGTGCCTGTTGCCTCACTGATTCCAAATTTTTTATCTTTTTCGTTAACAAACATTTTCTCGAAAAGTTTGAATTCATTCACCTGCATGAAAGCTTCTTGATACGGAGTCTCTCTATGATGGTGTAGAGCAAAGATGGCCTTAACTCCGAGTAAGTTAATGGTAGGGAAATTTCCGGCCACGTCTAATATGGCGGCCTTATTGATGAGTTGTGGGTCTGATGTCACATCGGTCAGCTTGCCTTTCACATCACCAACATATGATCCTTCTGTTCCTTTAGAGCTAATACTAGCGTGCTTGAGCCACATGAAGGGATAGCCTGTGGTAACAGGAAAATGATAGGTCTTTCCTTCATCTCTTTTAGGAGGAACAATCTGCTCTTCCTCTGAAACTTCTTTCTTTTCAGGAAGATACTGTTTAGCCACCTCTGAATACTTTCTGAACGTAGTTAAATATCCCACAAGATCTTTTGCAAAGAGATTTAGGGCAAGATTTTTAAAATCAAGATCAGGAATAGAGAATCTGTTTTTTAAACTTTCAGTGTCCTCTTTAATAAGTTTTTGAATCTCATTTGGGAAATTAGAAATCTTTTTTACTTCGGACTGAAGTTTCTCTGATTGTTCTTTTATTGATTTTACTTTTTGATCAACTTTCTTAATGTCATCGGCAATCTCTTTTGCCATTGATATTTTCTTGAGATCATTTTTCTCATTTTTTAAACCTTGAATCTTTTTCTCAATATCTTTGATGATAGAGTCATTACTGAATTCTTTGATTTCTTGATCCCAAAAGTCTTTTCTTTGATCTATTTCTTTAATCATCTCATTGATACGAGCTTCACTTTTTAAAGCCCCTCTGATCTCTTTGATTTGATCATCAACAGAACTTCCGTCTAGAAAAGTAATAAGGTTTTCTAAGACATTTCCTTGGTACTTACTTTGAACTTGCGAGACCAGCTCAGCTTGTAGGGCTTCACTCTTACTAGGTTTAGCGGGACTCGGAGGAAGAACTTTTCCGGGGCGGCGGCGTTTAGACATTAACATGACATTATCAATGCTAGCGTCATCTATAACAAACTTCATTCGCAGCAAAGCATCCCAGAGAAGCTTGAAATGCATTTTTTCAATTTCAATTGTGTTCTTTAAATTATCTTCAAGGTTTGTTACTTCAAGTCTGGAGACAGTTAAACTTCCTTTGATAAAAGAGATATCGACTTCTTCGATATTAACCTCTGCTCCATTTATCTGGGTTCCAATGTACTCTGCGAGACTTTTTACATGACGATCAAAATAGACACTGAAATAGATAAAAGTCAGTAAACTCAAAATAAGTACTGGAATAATGGCTTCGTATCTAATTGGCCCTCCGGCCTTTTTTTTCTTCTTGTTATCACTCATGATTAATTCCACTTGTATTGGGAGTAATTGTAATACCACTTATAAAAGCTACTTGCTGTTACAAGCTTCCAGAACTTCGTTTCTTTGAAACGTGCAACAACCTTCTCGCGATATTTTATGATCAGCATTTGCGAGAGAATAAAAATAAATGGACTAAGAGCAATTGTAATAACAGCTGATCCTATTACAATGGAATTATTGAAACGGGTATAAGGAATGATTGGCATATTATAAAGAGTGGTAAAGATATCTTTCAGAGACTCCATTTCAAGCACCGCACTCCCGACCATGTGAAAGAGGGGATCGAAAAAAAAGGCAATGAACTTTACAAAGAATGCGACGACAAAAGCTGCTCCGATTTGAATTCTAAAAAAGAAGAGAATAAGAAAAATGAGAAAACTATGGAGGGAGAGAATCGGTGTCATGCCTAGGATGAACCCGCAAGTCATACCCATTGCTAGAGATATGTTACCAGTGTCTGAATTGAGAAGTTTCAGAAAGGCAAATATCTGTTTCAAAATTAAGCTCATAAGATACTCCTTTAACTCTAAAATTCTAAGTACTCTTAGGAGCTTTGACTATATCTTATTGAGTTAAAGCTGGTGAATCCGTTGTTGGGAAATCAACTTCCGGTCTTTGACCCTTTAGCATAAGTTCGACTTGATGATCCCAGCTTTTACTTTGCAGATAACTATCTACGCGGTCAATCCAGTAAGGATCAATAGTGTTTTGCTGAAGTGCAAGGTCAATTTTAAAAATGACGTCATCAATATTTGTTGCTTGATGTATAAGGCCATCATCAATTTCTCTTTCGTTTAAACATATGACAGGCGTTCCGGATGCCAGTAACTCCATCATTTGGTTTTCTCTATCTGAAGTAAGAGCAACGTCCCAGTGAGAGAAGTAAAGTGGAAGGGAGAAAAAGTTTTTCATTCCAAGATAATGAACATTACTTAATTCGACACTACCTTCTTGCATTAAAAATATAAATTGGAGATCGGGTCTTCTCCTGGCCACTTCTTCAATGAGATCTTGATCATAAACGCTATAGCAACCAATCCGTGGAGAAGGAATATCGGCCAGATCGTCGGGTCTGATAAGGCTTAAACGGGCCTGAGAGAAATGTTCGAAATCAACACCATCAGGAATGAGAATACAGCGGTCATGGTCAATTTGTTGAGAAGAGAAAATATAACTAGCTTCATTTGCAAGGGGAGAGTCTAGTTCAAATTCATGCTCAACATTGTAGACAATGGATTGAGGATGAAGACTGTTAGAGTAATCCCAAGCGCCTGGCGAGAAATACCAGCTATCAAAATATGTTATATTTTCTTGTTCGATAAATACTTTTAATAATGCGTGGGTAATGTCATTTTTATTTTTTTCTTCTGTGCTCAGAGGGAGATAAGGAGTGAGCACAGTGAGTCCTTCAGCAGAATAGGACTCATTAAGTTTGGGTTGCCCTGTCATTCCTAGTACAGGAGGTTCAACATAAAATAAGCGGTGTTTTTTTATCAGTGATAAAGCGATGTAACGTATGCGAGTCGATGTTGATTCCCAGCAGAAGTTAGAAAAGATGAAGATGTCTTTTAGAGATTGGTGCAACATTGAAGAACTCCTCTGTAAGATCAAAGGAGTTTCTTGCGAGAGGTGTGCCAATCTTTAAGTTTCAGAAATTGCTTATATTTTTTAAAAAGAGGGGCAGTTTTCCCTATTTTTGGATTTGAGCTTTCATAAGTCTTGCTAACTCAAACTTTGAGTCAGTTTTAAACCAATCATTTCCTGCTCCACGACCAACGGCCTTGAACAATGTACTATTGATTTTCTTATCATCAACAATCTCATCATTGACGTGGATTAACTTGACCTCACCAGTTATTAGCGAACCGGCCCCAGGCTCTGTTCCATAGCAAAGCATATCTCTAAAGATACATTCAAAATGAATGGGAGATTCTTTCATACGCTTAGCTTTCACAAGGTGAGAGTCTAGCGGAGTGAGACCTGCAAATTCAAATTCATCTTCACAGAAAGGAAGTTCAGTTGAAGCAAGATTAACTTTCTCATAGTTTTCTTCAGTACAAAAATTCACAACAAATTCTTTTTCTCTAAGAATGTTTTTAACCGTGTCTTTAAAATCACCAGTTGCGGTTCTGATCATGGGACAAAAAGCGATGATCATGGGTTTTGAAGAAACAGAGGTAAAAAAAGAAAAAGGTGCGAGATTGTTTGAGCCATCAGGATTTCTGGTGGAGATAACAGCTATCGGTCTAGGAATGATCGATCCAATAGTCAGTTTATAATTATCGGTAAATGCACCATCAGTAGTGAATGTTTTCATAGGGAAACTCTGTCATATTTGAAGTGATAAAAAAAGAGTAAAAAGCAAAGGGCCTCTAGAGGAGGCCCTTAATGATTGTTTTAGAAACTAAAAGCGAATTTTGCGGCATATCTGTTGTTACCAAGAGCACTCATGGCCTCAACCCCAATGCTTAAAACACTTAGGTCCATTTGAAGACCGGCTGCCCAGTAAGTGCCGCTTTCTTTTACAGATTCTTTTTGAGAAGTACTGTAGTTGAAGATATCGAAGTTTACGTTTGCTGTAGCTGATAGTTCACTATCCATATTAATCACACCAAACTTAGCATACGGAGTAAAAACAAGAAGTTTCTTAGAAACTCCTACCCAAGCTTTTTGCGTACGCGACTCAAGTTTAATTTTAGATGTACCAGTTACACTAGTAATAGCATCTTCTACTTCCTGACTAAACGAAGTTTCTCCATTAGCAACGTCATAACCAAAGGCCAAGTCGAATGGGAGATTGAAAAACGACCCCGCATTCCAACCAACTCCGAAAGTAAAGTTATCAACTTCTACATCTGAGATTTTAGTAGAAGGAAGAATGGAACTTTCGAAAAAGAGTTCAAAAGGAACGTGAACTCTAAGGAATCCTCCTCCAGCATAGAGAGTATCGAACTCTTTACCATCACCACCAGAAGCATTAACGATGTCTTTTAATTTAGGTGAACCCATCGTTGCTGCAACAACACCGAATTCAATTCCCCAGAGACCGTTGGTACTAGGAGCGGATGCCGTTGTGTGCGTAAAGTTAGTGGCAAATTCTTTAGTGACGTTTTCTACGTCTTTTTTACTGAGGTCCTCAAAGCGGGCGTCGCCAAAAGCTGAGAGTGAAGATAATAGAAAGCCTACTGCTACAATTTGTTTTTTCATTAACCCTTCCTTGTCAATGTAGAGTATTCTCTCACATTTCTAGTTAGGTTAAAGAGGAAAAATCTGCATTTGACCAGATTACTTGGACATCCATGATTTCCAATAATTTTTGTTCTCATGGGCCTCAAACTCATAAGTCATGGAAAGAGGGTATCTGGTATCAATCATCACCGCAAATTCATCTGTAAACTCATTTTCATTGGCCTTAGCAAAAGCTTTTGGATGAGGACCATGATGAAGGCCTTGTGGATGGTAAGTGATAGCTCCAGCATCGATGTTATCGCGAGAGAAGAAGTTACCTTGGTGATAGAAAAGCACTTCATCGTAATCAATATTTGAGTGGAAGAACGGAACTTTTAAAACACCTTCAGAAGTGTGCTCAAGGGGGCGTGCCACAAAAGAGCAGATAACAAAGTTACGTGCCACAAATGTTGTATGGCCACTTGGTGGAATATGATAGCGATGAGAATTAATAGGGCAGTAATCGTAAATGGAAAGTTTCCAAGGATAAAGAGAACCCTTCCAACCAGCAGCATCTAGGGGATTAAAAGGATAGGTAACGTAGGATTTCTTCCCACGGTATTTCACTTCAATGGTGTATTCTTTTAAATTTTGTTCAGTTCCAATGGTCGCCTCAGGAACAAAAATAGCAGTTTGGTCGTAAAGAGCATTTGGCCCGAGAATTCCTCGAGTTGGTTGCTCAAACTCTGAGTTAGATTCAACTTTTAAAAACTTTGTCTTTTTTGAGAGATAAGTTTTATAGGTTGTTCCACGAGGGATGATAATGTAGTCACCAGTTTTATAAGGAATGACCCCATAAACGGTTTCAATCTTCCCTTCACCTTCATGGATAAAAAACATTTCATCAAAGTCAGCATTTCTAAAAAAAGTAGTTGGGTTCTCAGTAAGAGTCCCTAAGAAAACTTCAATATCATTGTTATAGAGAATTTTTACAAACTTATTAGTGAAGTCTTTTTCTTCAAAGACTGGAGGAAGGTTGTGAGGTTTCAAATCTCCTTCAATATTTATCCAACCAGTGGGTTGTTGAGTGTGGTAGAGATGGGAAACACGTCCAAAAAAACCTTTTCTCCCATGTTCTTCTTCATAAAGACCTTCAGGAAGTTTAACGTGTGCTTGCTTAGTAAATTTTCCACTCGATTTGAAGTTTTCCATAAATACCTACTTAGGGTTTCCTACAACGTTTTTTAAAATTCCGATTTTTTCAATTTCCAATTCGATGATATCTCCTGGCTTAATCCACTTATCAAGCTCAAGACCGCAGCCGGTACCAACTGTACCAGAACCAATAAACTCACTGGCACGTATCCACTCATCCTGGCCCATATGAGAAATCATCTGACTCCAAGTGAAGTGGGAATCTCCAGAATATCCTTCTGACCAGAGTTCACCATTCACTCGTGCCTGCATTAGAAGATTAGGTTCATTCTTTCCAAACTCATCACTCGTAACGATAACTGGCCCCATGATTGAGCACCAGTCTTTTCCTTTCGCAGGACCTAAGCGAATACTCATTTCTTTGCGCTGAATATCTCGGGCGGAAATATCATTCAAAATGGTATAGCCAAAGATATGCTCGAGAGCTTTTTCTTCAGAAATATTGAAACCATCTTTTCCTAAAACAACACCAAGCTCTAACTCGTAATCAATTTTTTGAGAAAAAGAAGGCCACGGAATAGTCGTGTTATTTCCTAAGAAGCCCGCTGTTCCGCCTTTATAGTAAGCAGGTATTTCATACCAAGCTTCCGGAACTTCTTCTCCGCGTTTTTCAAAACCTTTCTTAACGTGTTTTTCGTGAGCGTAAAAATCACGGTACATAACAATTTTATCTAAGGGGGAGTCAAATTCAATGTCGTTAAGGGAAAGAGAAACTTTTTGAGGATCAAGACCGTTTTTCAGGAGATCATTATAGTGCGAAAGAGTAATTTTAAATCTCTCCAAACTATTTTCCTGATAGTGAGTAAGGATATCGCTAAGAGAGCTCGGCATATGATGATTGGCCTTCTCATCTGGAGAGTAGTATCCCTGCTGTTCAAAAAAATATTTCCAAACAAGGTTTACATCAATCACCCTATCTTGGTGAACAATACCAAGTCGTTTATGACTACCGAGGAAAGATGATTTTAAGTATGTGCAAATTTTCATTTCGCGATTCCAAATTTGTTAAGATATTGCGGAAGTATTTTGTCCATGGCCTCAAATAAGTGATTCATTTCTTCAGGAGTACCTATGGAGATTCGAATATGATCCGGCATGAGATTGGCCCGTAATGGACGAATAATAACTCCCTCATTTAAAAGTTCATTGTAGAGATAATTACTTGCTTCTTCTGAACCAGTCTTGAGAGTGACAAAGTTTGTCACAGAGTGAACAGGCTTAAACCCTTTAGATACTAAATATTCTACAAGTCTTTTTCTTTCAGTTCGATTGAGTTCAATGGTTCTTTTTAAATGAGGATAATCCTGTAAAGCACCAATGGCCCCCTTTTGAGCAATTAAACTTGGTTCGAAAGGAAGTTTAACTTTATGAAGGTTACCAATGAGGTGTTCATGACCAAAGCCGTAACCGCAACGAACTCCTGAAATTCCATAGGCCTTAGAAAAAGTTCTAAGAGTTAGAACGTTGTCATATCGATAGGTCATAGAGTCAGGATAATCCCACTCTTCTTGAGCAAACTCAAAGTAAGCCTCATCAAGAATCACGATAGTATGGGCCGGAACATGCTCCATGAGGAAATCAAATTCTTCTTTTGTGATATAGGTCCCTGTTGGATTATCAGGATTTGCAAGATAAACGATCTTGGTATTCTCATTAATCTTTTGGGCCATAGCCTTAACATCAAACTTGTAGTCAGGAGTTCGAGGCACTTGAATAAGTTTCGCTCCGACTGATTTTGCCAGAATGAGAAAACCGATGAAGGTATTTTCTGAAGTGACGACTTCTTCATTGGGTTGTAAAAAAGCGCGACAAATATAACCCATGATTCCTTCGGAACCATTTCCTAAAATAATATTTTGAGGTTTGAGATTATAAAGTGCAGACAAAGAGGACTTTAATTGGTGAGCGGCCATATCAGGATAACGATGGGTATCCCACAGGGCATTAGTCATTTCTCTGATTGCAAAAGGGGATGGACCAAGAGGGTTTTCATTACTAGCAAGTTTCGTGATTTTAGTTAACCCTTTTTCTCTTGCTAGTTCTTCTACAGGTTTTCCAGCTTGATAAACTTCTAGTTTTTCGATGTATTCAGGAACAAGTTTTTTCATGAGAGAATGTTATCATGGGAGCTTTGAGCTTGTCCTGCTCAAAAAAAATCACCCTCTGTAGAGAGGGTGACAAATATCATGAATTACATTCCAGGTGAAAAATTCTCTAAGTCCACCATATACATACATTTCTCATAGTGAAATGTATCGAGCATACGTACCTCCTTGCCAAGTCGTGGATAAAAAACTTTGGTAAGAAGGATTCTAGTCGTACTTAATATCCCATACAAAATTCAAAGATTTAGGAGGAATATCGGAGAAGAAAGCTGTCAGAAAAATTTGGCAAAATTAAATTCTTGCAGCTAAGTCTCTGACAATATAGCCAACTGCGTAGGGAACCGAGTGAGGTCTTTTAGCCGTCTTGTCCACGTCATGGGTAAAGCCTACTTTGTGAAGCCATTCGTGAACCATATTGGTGGTAATTTTTGCGGCAGGATACATAGAGAGATACTTTGTATTCATCCATACATGTTTTACATTTTTATAAGTATAACCGACAGTTGTACTACCTTTGTCAGAATAAGTTTTAAGATAAAGATCCATTTGATTGTCCTTACCTGGAGTGAACTTTTCAGATCCCTCTAGAATCTTTTGATAAACCTGCTCATTGGTTAGGCCGCCGTTATCTGCAAACTGTTTTTTCCCTTTATAGGTATATCCGAGAACTTGATCTTTAAACTCTTGAGAAGCGATAACTTCTCGAATGAGTTCGCGAGCTTCGTAAACTTTCTCTTTGTGAGACTTGTTAAAGCCCTCGAGATTTAGCTTTATGTCAAAAGTATCAGCAGCTAGAGGAACGTTTCCTTCCAGGCTAATTTCTTCAGCATGTACTGTTGAAGGTGTATGTGAGTTATTGCTTGAGCCAGAAGCTCCGCCGCTACTGCTGCCGCCGCCTCCGCCACCGCAAGAAGTTAGAAATAAAATTGTAAAGATAAAACCGAATGAACGCATAACATTCTCCTTTCTACGAATAGTTGGGATATGAGGCCATAATGAAGGTTAAGATGGCACTTTTCAAGAGGTAAAATTTAGATCTCTGTCGAGTGAAATTAAGATTGGGGCGCAGATCCTCAAGGCTGAGTTTTAGGGTGTATTTTACTCTTACGTTAACGGTGACAAGGAAGTAAAAAGTGGAAAGATTTCTTGAGTCCCTCATTCCACTGATAGGCATTTTTTTATTAAAAAAAATTTCATTATTTGGCCTGATCGTTCTCCTCTGTTGACAATTTCTAATTGAATCGAAGGAAGTGCTTGATCGTTGAGTGAGTTCTAAGGTAGTTTTATCAGTAATTAAAAAGTGAGGAATTTATGAAACTCTTAGAAGGCAAAAAAGCTCTTATTCTTGGTCTTGCCAATGATCGTTCAATTGCTTGGGGTATCACTCAAGCCTTTAAAGAACAAGGTGCCAGCATTGCTCTTTCTTACATGAATGATGCTATTAAAAAACGTGTAGAACCACTTGCTGAACAAGTAGGTGCAGACTTTATTTTCGAAATGGATGTGACTAATGATGATCATTATCCGGCCATGAGAAAAACGATTGAAGAGAAGTGGGGCAAGTTTGATATCATCGTTCACTCTCTTGCTTTTGCTGATAAGGAAGACTTATCTCGCGAATTCCTTCACACTTCTCGTAAAGGTTTTGCAATGGCCTGTGATATTTCAGCTTTTTCTTTAGTTGGTATTACAGACTCTCTTCATGATCTTCTTAATGACGGTGGATCTATAATCAGTATGACTTATTATGGCTCTCAAAAAGTAGTTAAGAATTATAACGTTATGGGAGTAGCTAAAGCAGCTCTTGAAGCTTCTACTCGCTACCTTGCTTATGACTTAGGACCTCGTGGAATTAAAGTTAACTGTATTTCTGCAGGCCCAATTAAAACACTTGCTGCTTCAGGGATTTCTGGTTTTAGAACTCTTTTAAGCCAAGTAGAAGAAATCTCTCCTATGAAGAGAAACGTGACACCAGAAGATTGTGGCGGAGCTGCCGTTTATCTTGCTTCAAATCTTTCAGGCGGTGTGACTGGTCAGGTTCTCTATGTAGACTCTGGTCTAAACATTCTTGGTGGCTTTTAAGGTGCAATATCATTTTGGGCAATTTTCTCCGGAACATCTTAATAAGATGGAGGAGGGGATTGCCCTTTTTAATGAGCAAAAGTATTGGGAGTGCCACGAGTCTTTTGAAGATTTGTGGATGGAAGACCGAAACGATAATGCTCGAAATATTTACTGGGCCATTATTCAAGTTGCTGCTGCTTGTATTCATTACCGTAATGAGAATATCATTGGTGCCCAGGGGATGATCACCAAGGCACGACAAAAATTCGAGCGATGCCATAATTTAAATGTTTTGACCGATATAGCTTATGAGTACTTGGACTGGAAAGAATTAGAAGAGATTGTTATGCGGATTCCAGAGGGGACGAGTTCAAATCTCGAAGACTTCTCTGAACTCTTTTCATTTAGGTTTAAAAATTATCAAAAGATAGCTGAGTAGGAAGAAAAGATGAATGAAGTAAAGCTATTGCCTATATCTTTAAGACTTATTTTTAAAGATCCTATCAACTTATTGTTAGCGGTAATCCCTACTCTTCTGGCCTTAAGTATTTATATTTTTCTCATTGTACTTGTTTTCAAGAATTCGGACTATTTCGGAGTCTTTATTCAGAATTGGATACCGGATCCTCAAACAGCAGGATGGGTTGGGAAAATAATAACGGCCATTTTTATTATTTTTATGTTTCTGGTGACGAGTTGGACTTTCATTTTAGTGAGTGGAATTATCTCTGCTCCATTTAACAGCCTTTTGAGCTCACGCATTGAAGAAAAACTTTCTGGAAAAAAAGTTTCAGAAGATAAGAAGAGTACATTCAAAAGTATGCTGAAGGATCTAGGAACTACTTTTATCAACGAAGTAAAGAAGATGATTTTTATTGTCATCTTAACGGGGCTCGCCTTCCTCTTGAATCTTTTTCCTCTTTTCTATCCCATAGGCATTTTTCTCTTGGCCTTGGTACTATCTATTCAGTTTGTTGATTATTCGTGGTCTCGTCATGAGATGACTTTTTCTCAGTGTATCTCTGACCTCTTCAGAAACATTTTATCTTATGGAGGGTATGGGCTAGTTTTTTTAGTATTGATTACGATTCCTTTAATCAATGCTTTGGTTCCAGCTCTAGCAACTAGCTTTTTTACAGTTCTATGGTTAGAGAGACAGAAAAGATTGACGGCTTAGTCCACACAATCGCAATAAAACTTCCGAACGAACTGCAGCTAAGAGTGCTTAGCTTTGCTTTCCTTCATGCTCTCAGAAGTCAGTATCCATCAGCAGAAGTGCATCTGATATGCTCTAAGCATGGGATTGAAGTACTTAATCTACTCCCTTTCAAAAATTTTTTTTATCATGAATTCGACGATGAAGAGATAAAGTCTGTATTCGATGTTCATCGTTATTGTGCAGGATTGAAGATTTACAATGTAGATCTTTTTATTTCTTTATCAGACTCTTTTTATGATTGCTGTTTAGGACTTGGCCTTCGTGCCAAGAAGAGAATAGGTTATAAAAAAGGCTTAAATGGTTTTGTTCTCAATGAAGTTCATAGCTGGATGAAAGGCCAGCATGTAACGGACAATCATTATCAGCTGACTGAATTTAATTCAGACCCGAGTTTTCGTATCCTATCTAGAGAACTTAAGCCTATCTTAGAAGAAGATCTAAAGTATATCGCTTTCAATGTAGGACCCTTGAGCAATGGTCAAATTGATGAGGTATGGCGAGAGGTCTGCTCAAAGTTGCAAAATCAAAACATTGTACTCTTTACAGATTTAAGTGAAGATAAATTCATTTTGAATCAAAAAGAGTTTCTAAGTCAGCTCAATCCGCAGAATAATTATAAATTCTTTCTTCCTGAAAACTATATTGAACTTTCGCAAATGATGGCCTTCTCTCAGGGAGTAATTACACGAAATGGAGTAATTAGTTGCTTAAGTGCTTACTGTGGAACGCCCACGCTTATTCTTAATGATAGAGAGGACCCACAAATCCTTGGACCCTTTCATTTCATGGCAGAGCTTAAGTATATCAATTTAGATTTTAGGGCGGCAGGAGCAGAATTAGAGAAACCTGCTCAATTTAGCGCTGAGGAAGTTTCCCTCAGCGCTTTTGATTTCTTTAAACTTTATCTTTAATCTTCAAAACTTTCTAAGATGAGCTTGAGAGAGTTGAGCTTCTCGTAGAGTTGATCAGCTTTCTCTTTAACTTCTGCAATAACTTCCGGTTTAGCATTTTGGATGAAGTTTTGATTATTTAACTTAGCTTCATTCTTCTGAAAATCACTCTTCGTTTTATCCATATCTTTTTTAATGCGGGCGATTTGCTCATTGATATCAATAAGCCCTTCAAGAGGAAGGAAGATTTCTGCATGGAGAGTAGCAAAGGAAGCTGACTTTTTAGGACGCTCAGTCTCCTTAGAACGTATAGTTCCAGACTTTACGTTAGCTAGGTCTTTTAAAAAGTGGCGAGACTCATAAATGAACTTCGCTAAATCCTTATCATCAGTAAATAAGCGGACATCAACTTCGTCTTTAGGTTTAAGATTCACTGAAGCACGGATATTACGAATACCTGAAGTTATATCAATGAACTTGTTCATCATTTCTAAAACTTCATCATTTTCTAATTCTTGATCATACTCCACATACTCTTGATCAATCAGATAACCCTCTACATCTTTGTCTGATAGATAAGACCAGATCTCTTCGGTGATAAATGGGGTCATTGGGTGAAGAAGGGTAACGATCTTTTTGAAACAATATTTAAGCATTGTTGCTCTTACAACTTTCGCTTTCTCATCATTTCCATGAAGAATGTTCTTTGAGAGTTCAATGTACCAAGAGCAGAACTTCTCATAGACGAACTGATAGATCGTAGAACTAGCATCATCGAAGCGATAGATATCAAGTGATTCATTCATTTTCTTCGCAACATCATTAAGTTCTGCGAGAATCCACTTATCATGAAGATGCCATTCTGATTTAACAGGAAGCGTATCACTTGCTTTATCAAGGAATGGGTGAATAAAGCGAAAAGCATTCCAAAGTTTATTAACGAAGTTTCTGTAACCTTCAATACGTTCAGGATCAAGGTTAAGATCACGGTTATAGCCAGATCCAGCTGCTAGAGTAAAGCGCATAGCATCTGCTCCGTATTGATTGATCATCTCAATAGGGTCAATTCCATTTCCAAGGGACTTACTCATTTTGCGACCTTGTTTGTCGCGGACGATAGCATGGATATAGACATCTTTGAATGGAGCTTTATTAGTTACCTTTTGACCCATCATCATCATACGAGCAACCCAGAAGAAGATGATATCAAAACCTGTGATAAGCACAGAGTTAGGATAGAAATCATCAAAACGAAGCTCTTTCATTTTCTCTTCATCAGGCCAACCGAGAGTCGATAGAGGCCAGAGACCAGAAGAGAACCACGTGTCTAATACGTCAGGATCTTGAGTAAAGTTAGTTGAAGAACAATGAGGACAGCTTTCAGGATGTTCTTCACTCGCCCATTGGTGTTCGTTATCACAGTAATAAACTGGAATCTGATGTCCCCACCAAAGTTGGCGTGAAATACACCAGTCTTTTGGATTTCTAAGCCATGAGAAGTAAGTGTTCTCCCAGCCTTTAGGGAAGAACTTCATCTCTCCCTCTTCAACCGCACGAACGGATTCTTCGGCCATTTTAGTTGTATTAACAAACCACTGCTTTGAAACAATGGGTTCTACAATTTCACCAGAGCGTTCACCATGGCCTACTGGGTGAAGGTGCTCTTTTTTACCAACGAGAAGTTCTCCCAGAAGTTCTTCCACTTTTGCCCGTGCTTCTTTGGGTTTCATCCCTTGAATCTCAGGAGCATTCTCATTGAATGTGCCGTCCTTGTTGAGAATATTGATAATTGGAAGGTTGTGACGTTTACCAATTTCAAAGTCATTGAAGTCATGTCCTGGAGTTACTTTTAAGCAACCCGTTCCTTTCTCGATATCCACGTGCTCATCACCAATGATCGGAATTTCACGATTACAAATTGGGATAATGGCCGTTTTACCAATGAGGTGATTGAAACGTTCATCATCAGGATTCACTGCAACTGCTGTGTCAGCAAACATTGTTTCCGGACGAGTGGTGGCAATGATAATCTCCTCACTAGTTTCCTTAACTTTGTATTTAACATCGTAAAAGAAACCTTTCACGTCTTTGTGATCTACTTCGGCATCAGAGATTGCTGATTGAAGGATAGGGTCCCAGTTAACAATATAGTCACTTTGATAAATGAGGCCTTCGTTATAAAGCATAACAAAGAATTTTTTTACAGCTTTATTTGGAACTTCATCAAGAGTGAAAGTAGAGTAGTCCCAATCACACGAGATACCCATTTTCTTTTGTTGATTAACAATTTCACTTCCGTATTCGTTCTTCCATTCCCAAACTTTCTTTAAGAATTCTTCACGTCCTAGGTCATGGCGCGTTTTCTTTTCTTCTTTCCAAAGAAGCTTTTCAACAACTGCTTGAGTGGAAATTCCGGCGTGATCAGTTCCTGGAATCCAAAGCGTTTCAAATCCCTTCATTCTTTTATAACGGACGAGAGCATCTTGAGTTGTTGCATCCAGGGCATGTCCCATGTGAAGCTTACCGGTGACGTTCGGTGGTGGCATCATAATGGTGAAGGTTTTATTTTGCTTACCTTTCTTAGGTTTGAAGCTTTGATTGTTTAGCCAGGCCTCATACCATTTATTCTGGATATCAGTAGGCTCAAAAGTGGTAGGAAGATTATTTTGAATTTCCATGTGTTTCCTTAAAGTGAACTTATAAATTCGTTGTAACTATAGCTTGTTTCTTCTTTCGTTTTTAAGTTTTTAACTTTGAACGAGTTATTTTCCATTTCATTTTTTCCGATAATGATCACGAACTCGGTGTCTTTCTTGTCACTATAAGAAAAAACTTTTTTAGGTTTATTCGTGCCGAAAAGAAGTTCTGTTTTCTTTCCTTTACTTCTCAGGTCATAGGCAAGCTTCGTTGCAAATGATTCTGCTTCTTCATCCATGTAGCTTACGAGGTAATGGATATGTGCTTTTGCGACATCAGGAAGAAGATTGTGCGCCTTTAAAAATTCTGTTAATGGAACTTCACCTAGTCCAACACCAACTCCTTCAAGAGGCTGTTCATTGAAAATCTGGAGAAGGTTTGCATAAGCTCCGCCTCCAGCAATGGCACGTCGATTATCAGGGTGTTTGTCAAAAATCTCAAAAACAATTCCTGTATAGTAATCTAATCCTCGAACAACTGAAGGATCATAAACAAGGTATTCACTAAGACCCAAGTTTTTTAAATTTTCATAAAACTTAAAGAAGTCATGATTGGCCTCAGTATGAGTTGAAATAAACTCTTTTAATGCTTCTACTGTACTAAGGTTAGCGTATTGTTCAAACAAGCGGGCCTTTGTTTCGTCTTGAGTGATCGTTAACACTTCTGCACTGAACTTAGCAGGCTCCATTTTATTCTTTCGATCTACTAACTTATAGAGTTTATGAGTAGCTTCATTATCAAGTTTTATAAAGTCCTTAAAAATAAGATCAACAATACGACGATCATTTAAGTGAATGGCAAAATGAGAATGATTGGCACCAAAGCTTTGAAGGATGGCCACACACAATTGAATGATCTCAACTTCTCCATGAATTCCGGCTCCGAAAATATCTGCATTGTACTGCCAGAATTCTCTGAGGCGACCCTTCTGAGGTTTTTCATAGCGCATGAGATTTGGAATAGCGTACCAACGAATGGGCTTGGGAACTTCACGATGGATTTGCGCCACCATCCGTGCCACGGTTGGAGTCATTTCCGGTCGAATAGCGACATGCCTTTCTCCGCGGTCCATAAAAGAATAGATTTGTTCGTTAATAAGCTCTTCACCAGACTTTGCAAGATAGAGAGCAACTTCTTCGAGAAGTGGGCCATCATAGGGCTCATAAGAATATATCTCAGAGACTTCCGACATCTTGGTAAAAATATGATTTCTCAATCTCATATCATGTGGGAAAAAGTCTCGAGTTCCGCGATAAGGAGTTTTGGAAAGGGTGGCCATTATTTTATATCCTTTGAGAGTAACTGACGGCTTGCCCATTATAGCTAAATGACTCTAAAAAGGGTATTAAGAATGAAAAGTGCGCTGTGTGTTATTCGCTCTGGTTTTCCAGTTCTTTAGAAATTTCATCACTCAAGGGAGAAAGGTCGTTGGCCTCAATCTGATTGATCTGATCTGTGGCCTTGGTCTTCTCTTCTAGGGCCTTCTCTCGAAGGCTTTTATTTTGATCTAAGAACTGAAGCTCTTTAACTTTATCAGGGGTGAGATTTTGAAGTTTCTCAGGGATATTAAAAAGTTGAGTGGACTCAGAAGCCTGTGCATAACTCATATTTTTAAAAAGAAGAGACCTATCATTGATCTTTCGTAAAACCTCCCAGGAAACTTTCAAAGAAAGCTCGTTGAAGCGTTGGTGATCAAGGTTATCCATCTGGTCAATCCAAGGCATGAGGTAGTGAAGATACTTCTGGAATCGCAGTGCCTGAGCTTTCTTTTCTCCAGAAAAGAGAGTTGGGTTAAAAGAACTCTGTGTTATGAGTCCTAACTTTTGACGATGTTTAAGTTCAGCAATCAAAGAGCGCCAAATCCATTTACTAAAATCAGTTAAATATCGCTGTTGATCTTCAAAACGACTCTCTAATCTTTGAATAAGGCTTAGGGTGATATCAAACTGGCGGGTTTTTTCAAACCGATATTCCAGAACACTTTTGGTAACTTCGGATTTTAAAAGTAGAAAAATATGTTCTTTCTCAAGGAATCCAAGGTTGCGATTAAGATCCTCACTAATACCAACAAGTTTAATTTGGTCATTGAGTTCTTTGACTTGGCCTTTCATAGAGTTGAACATAATGTTAAACTCATAGGGAGTTTTATCACTGATAATAGTGAAGTCTTTATTGAAAGCAGAAGCTTTTAATGAGAATAAGCAAAGAAAAACAATGAAGATTTTATTCTCCCGCATCTGGCCTTCCTTGGAGTACATCTTCTTCAATATTACTATTTCCTTCTAGAACATAAAGATTTTCACGAAAAGGAAGGAGAACTCTGTCATCCATACGAATGATTTGAGAGACATTTTCAAGATTCGATTTAATCTCAAGTTTAGAATTGGCCAAAGAGATTTTTGCCGCTTCGGTTTTTTTTGAAATGAGTGTCGAATCAAAATTAGTGGTCTTCACAAAGTAAAGATAGTCTTTCATACAGACCATACTTCCTTGATCCGCATCTCTTGAAGAATAAAGTGTTGTGTAGCCACTCGGTTTTGTGCCACGTTTAGGGTAGTGTAAAATTCGACTCCCTCTTTGAACACCTTCATATGGAAACTCACCAACGGCAAAGTAATCCTTATCCTGACATATTTCAAAGAAAGTTCCTGGTTGATCGGCCCTAAGTAAAGTTTGAGCTTTATTAGTGCTTAGATCAAAAACATTGAGCTGAGCAAATCCTTTATTATTGATATCAGAATAAACAAAATGAGAAGCGGAACTCATGGCATAAAAAGGAAAGAAGAAAGGATTAGACTTCTTATTAAGAGTGATTTTGTATTCTTTAGCAGTAATAATATTTTTTAATATGATTTGTCGCAGATCTGGTCTGTAGTAACTTATCCACTCATCACCCAAATGGAGTTGAGGGTAGCGACCTTTACCAACTTCAGTGGGCTTGTCCTGACCAAGTCTTGTGACAAAAATTTGATGTAACTTATTAATGTTGAGTTCACGATGATGTTCTGGAATAACCTCAATAGCGATGCGAACTTTATCTGGAGAGTCGGTGATAAGAAAATCGCTATAGGTTTTATCAGATAAAAAATCTGAACTACGATATCCCACTACGAGCCCTAGGACTCCATTATTCTTCTTAACGTAAGAAGTATTTCCGTCAGTAGAAATATAACGAAGAGTTTCCGGTGCATGCTTAGTAAGAAGCTGCGGAAGCGTCTGAGCATAACTTAATGAACTAAGGAGAAGTAAATTAATCAATAGCATGAAGTGTCCAAATTTTTAATGGGTGGGACTCTTGATAAGACTTCACACCAGAGTAAACCTGGCTCCAACTCATAATACGTGGGGCCTGCAATGAATCGATCGCTGTTCTGATGGTAAAACTAAAACGATCCTTATCCTCGATCATTCCATCAATAATAAATGGTAGTGGACTACACTGTCTTAATGACTGCGTTCTGAAAAAAGTAGGAAGAAGATTTTCCGCACAACCAATTCCATGCAGAAGAGGATTCTTCGCTCTCTTAAAATAAGATTTAACCATTGTGGTATTTAAAATGTTAATAGGCTTCTTTTTGAGATTATGCTCAAAAAGATAAGTCTGCGCCGTTCTTTCCGATCGAAGAGAGAGTGGATAATACTCAAATTCAACTCCGCCCTTGATCTTCATAAGATCAAAAGGTCTGTCATTGAAAACAATTTTATTTGGACAATTAGTCGGAGTGCAGTTTTCTTGATTATAAATAATATGACATCCACTTTTATATTCTAAAAGAAGTGGATTGTAGGTCGATTCATCTACCATTGAACAAGTCGTTCTCTGAGCAGCTCCTCGGGTATTAATAAGTGCTTGGGCCACAATATTTGTATAAGAATAAGGGTGATTGGCATAATTACCGAAGAAAGTTTTCTGACAAACATCTCTTTCTTTAATTTTGTCAAAATAACAGGCTTCAAGTTTCCAGGCTTCATCATTATCAGCAGACTGGTTAAATAATAAAGTTTCTGCAGTAGGGATGACTGAACATTGGCCAATGTGATTTTTTATCTTATCACCGCTAAACTCTAAAAGTAGGCGAGAAGTATTATTAAAAATTTGGTTTGCTGAAAGACCTGGACAGTCAGCATAATCAGATCGAAGACGGGAGTGATTTAAAGCGAGTGAAAGGTAATCACACTGCATATGCGGAGTGAGGCCTTCACTGATATCAGGATTGTAAAGACAGAGATCATTTTCTCTTTTTAATCTTGATAAGCATTCCTTGTACTGAAGGTTGCTAAGGGTTTGAGTACCAAGAGCATTCTTACAAATTTCATCGAGATAGATTTTATTAGTTAGGCCTGAGGCAATCTTGTTCCAAAAGGAGACATTCAAAAACTCACCACAGAAAAGTTCCTTTTCATCAAGGTTTTTGCAGAGGTTTTCTAAGTAATCTTTTTGAACGATATTAAATTTTCCATCGAGAACTCGAGAAAGTTGCCGGCGCTGAGTAAGATCCTTGGGATCTCCTTCTCCACGTTTAGCTTCTTCAATATAGTCTCTGATTTGGCATAAGAAAGGCGTCTGTGGATTAACTTGCCACCCAAGGTGGATGTTTGCGCAATGATCTTTACTAGAAGGAACTTCAAAGAGAATTTTCTCGATAGTTTTATCAAGATTCTTAATTTCAAAATCACTTAAATGTTTTGCAATAGTAGGACATTCATTGAGAACAACTTTGTTCAAGAAGTCGCGTTTGTTCAGAACAGCTGAATAAAGTTTATCTTCAGCATCGGTATAGCTAATAAGAATATTTTTTACTTTACCTTCGGCAGTTCTAAGAAGGTCTGTAATAAGGGTACTGTAGAAACGACACTTATCACCAGAGGCCAATTTGATATAACCAGGATTTGAATGGAGAATAACTGAGTTTAAAAAGTCTGTGTCCATTCTGATATTCTGAGCAACTTTTTCATTGAAAGGCTTTTGCTCTTTAAGAAGAGTTTCAATCTTTCGGGAAAGCTTTGTCTGATCGACTCCAATGATTTTCTCAAAGGTTTCAATCATCCCTGGATAATCTGTTTTTTCTGGTGTCTGTAGTGGTGGAGTTTGAGCAAAGGAAAATAGGCATGACCCCCAAAGGGCCATGCCTAAGATAGATTTAGAGTACTGACTTAGCGAGAATCGAGGCAACATCTTCAACTTGTAGTTCCTCAGTTGATTTAACAGTTCCTTTAGAGGAGTTAAAGTTAATCATACAATAAGAACATGATGTTGCAAGTTTTGGTGTTTGAGTTTCTCCGATTTGCTCAAGCCTATTAAGGGCGAGATGCTGACCTTCTGGAAGCTCATACCACATGTTTCCGCCACCCATTCCACAGCAAAGGGCCTTGTCTTTATTCTTCTCCATTTCCTTGAGCTTAACGCCCGGGATGGCAGTTAGAATGTCACGAGGGGCATTGTACTCACCATGGTGACGTCCAAGGTAACATGGATCGTGGAAAGTAAGCTCTTCTTTAACTTCTTTAAGAGTTTTAAGTTTCCCTGAACGCAGAAGTTCAGAAAGAAGTTCTGTGTGGTGAACTGTTTCAAACTCACCGTCATCAAACTTTGCGTATTCCTTACCAATAGTGTGTAAGCAATGTGGACAGTGAGTGACGACTTTATCAAAAGTGTACTGTCTCATATTGGCGATGTTTTCAATGGCCACTTCATAGAATGAATACTCATCACCGAAACGACGGATCGGGTCTCCGTTACACTTCTCAGTTTTCCCCATCACTGCAAAGCTAACTCCTGCTTTAGTGAGAAGCTTCACTGTATCTTGAACAACTTTTTGGTTAGAAGCATCGTAAGAACCAGCACAACCTACATAGTAGAGATAATCCACTTTTTTACCAGCTTCGATTACTGGAACATCAAGACCATCTGCCCACTTAAAGCGATCATCTTGAGTGATTCCCCATGGGTTCCCGTTATTTTTAATTTTGTTAGTAGCATCTCCTGCAGCAGGAGGAAGATCTCCAAGAGTGAGGGCCTTATAGCGTTTAAGATCCATAATCACTTGAACGTGCTCAATATTGGCCGGACACTCTTCCATACAAGCGCCGCAAGTTGTACAAGAGTCAAGTTCACTTGAACCATAAAGAGGAGTTTCACCCCAGATGTCTTTATCTTCTGTGATGTTTTTTTGATTAGGATCAGCGAAGTCTCTCATCTTAGTAATGATAGTTTTAGGATCAAGAGGCTTACCGGCAAGGTTAGCAGGACAAACTTGAGTACAACGTCCACACTCAACACAAGCAAGAGTATCGATCTTTTCTTTCATGGTAAGTTCTGAAAGTTTCCCTAGTCCGAAAGTCTCGGCATTCTCATCTTCAAAATTCATCGGTTCTAAAACAGCACCACGACGGTAAGGAGTGAGTAGTGCATTAAGAGGTAAAATAACGATGTGGAAAAACTTTGAGTGAGTAAGAGAAGCAACAAAGAACATCGTATTAAGCATATGTCCAAGCCATAAAGACTGATAAGTAAGTCTCATAGCATTTTCAGATGGATTAATGAGCCCTACGATATAGGCCAACCCATAACCAATTGGTGACCAAAGTTTTTCACCTTCTGGCATGCCTGTCGCCCAAATACGAATTGCTTCAAGAACAAAACCGATTACCACTAGGGCCATGATCATTGCGTACATGAACTTTTCTTGATTTGGTTTAGTGGCAGAAAGATATTTTGGTTTGACGACGTAGCGACGGTAATAGGCCATCAGCACACCAAGGAAAACAAAAAGTCCTCCGAAATCGGCTAGGAAAGATATAACGATATAAGTTGTCCCTTTATAGATTTTAAAAGGAGTATCTGCATGAATCGCTACTAACTCGGTCGCAATAAAAAGAACTATGAAACCATAGAAAAGCATTGAGTGAAAGATTCCGACAAAGACATCTCTCTTCACTTTACCTTGGAAAAAGATTGTTCTTAGAAAGTTACGCCAGTTTAACTCTTTAGGAAGTACATCTTTAATATTTTTCCCGAAGCTAGTTAGGTACCGATATTTTTGTAACAGTCCTTGTACGAAAAAAGCAGTGGCCACACCAAGACTCAGGTACATTAATACCTTCATCCAAGATGGAATCATCCACATAATTTCCCTAGTTGCTTCCATTCGCCCTCCTTAAAAGCCACATGCGAATTCATTTAAGTCTAATAGTCTAAGACATTTGTCTAAAAATGTTTATAATCAGAGTATTATTTTATCTATTGGATGGCATCATGGATAGTTCTTTCCTTACTGGATTGCATCTAGTTTTGAGTTTCTGCTCAATATTTGTATTTTTAAAACAATTAAGAGTGTTCGGCATATCAAACGAAGGCTTTAAAGTAATTTCCCACCTATCGAGCGGTAGTTTGATGGCCTATTCCCTTATGCTTTCTTGGTTTGACTTAGGCGTGATTGATGCTTGGGACTGGCAAAGATTCCACGTTATACCGATGGTCATTTTTGCAAGCTCTATTTTGATCCAACTGGTAATGCTTGTTGGAGGGAGAAATTACAATCTTCACAAGACACTTACTCGTATTCCCATTCTTCTGGCCCTCGTGGTGATGTCGTGGGGAGGGCAATGGGTCAATCAAATTACTCTGGTATTGTTTATTCTCACTCTAATTATGGTTCTCATGATGAAGGGACATCGCCAACAGCGTAGAACGTTAGTAAAAATGTATCTTTTCCTTTTTATTTCGATAATTGTTAGTTTTTGGTCACTTTTTTGGGGAGAGCTTTTTCTCTTGGCCGTAATATTCTATTTTAGTATTTTTCAAAATACTTTTTGCATCGAGAGTTTACTTAGAAAACAAGAGGTCAGTGAATGAAAATTGCCTTTTTACTTATATTTCTTTTATCCGGATGTGCGCAAGTTAGTTCATTGAACTTACAAAAACATGAATTTGGAATTTTACCAACTAGAATTATTTGGTTTCAAGTTGAAGGATTGGATGAAGAGCAATTGGCCCTTCTTCGATTTAATCAAAATGCCGAGAGACGAACTTCCTTTGAGGAATCATTATGCATGGGAAATAGTTGGGCCTATGACTTGTATAATTTGAGACCTGCTGCCAGTGAAAGCTTTCTAGCGCAGATTACTGGGAAGAAAAATATTAAGAATAGTTGTGAGGATGTCTCTCTAAAACCGATATGGGCTTACCTTAAAGGGAGTGACTACTATAGCGGGATTCTTGAAGTCGGAGCAGACGGTCCTAACTCTTTGTTGAAACATAAAGGTTGTGAGCAAAGTGAAGGATTTTATAAAGATATTTATTTCTGGTCGATGAAGTATTCCAAAACTCCTAATCTTCAATTCCATTACGGTGAAGATATTCCTTTGAACTCTCAAGACGTCTTATATGATCGAGCATGTAGTAGAACGGGCTGTAATTCTACCATTTTCGATAATTTCAGAGCGATAAATAATAAACTCTCTCGGGCACATCACCGTTATCTCTTTATCGTGAGAGATAATAGTTATGCAAAAGCCATAAATAAAAAGAATTATAAGGAAGCTCGAAACATCTTAGTTGATCTTGAACGTTCTTATAGTGAAGCGCTAAAGATGACAAAAAATTCTCACGAAGTTTTAGTCTTACTTACGACGGCCAACTCTACATTTGTGCAGTTCCCAGATCAGGGAAAGCCTTGGTATGAATTTGAGAAACAAAATAAGGCACAACCACATAGAACGAAGTTAACAAATTTAGTTCTTGCTTCAGGAGCTCGGGCAGAGAATTTTTGTGGGATTTATGAAGAGGCCCATCTCTTTGAAAGAATTCTGAGTGGGCCTAAGCAACAGGGATTAGAATTTAAATTTATTAACCCTTTTAATTGAGTTCTTTTAATTCATTTTCTAGAATCACATACTGGGCATTACAGTAATCACACTTGATGTCCAGCTGCGCATCTCCGGCCATTAGTTCTTCAATTTTTCCGTGATACATATTTTTTAAATTGCTAATCATTCTTTCTTTTGAACAAGGACAAAAAAAGTCAATTTGCTTACTCGCTAGATAACTTAAACCTTGCGCTTCAAATAGTTGAACAATTTTTTCAATATCATTAGGTGCCTGTTCAAAAATGTCATGAAAATTCACATGGTTTTTTTTGATGTACTCATTTAGAGACATCTCATCATCCTGTACTTTATTAACATTAAGAGCAGGAAGTTTAGTGACCATAATAGATTGGTCACTTATTTCTGAAACTTCAACTTTAGAAGGAACCTGGTAAGATTCGCTTAGAATTCTATTGATTACTTCCTTAGTTGCTAACTTATCTAGAGATAAGACCGAAGTGTAGGGCGACTTATTTTGAACAATTTTTGAAACTCTCACCTCTCCAGTAATTTCCATTGGAAAATTATTGAAGTCATCAGGTAAGAGGAGCATACGAGTGTGACCAGCATTATTCGTTTCAATTTTTAGACGGAAGTATGGATCTTCGGAGTCTAAGTAGATCCCTAAACTTTCAAGGGGTTTGAGAAAGTGGATAATAGGCATAAGACCTAATACTATATCTCTGAAATATGAAAATCCCGTCCCTTTTAAAGGGTGCATGAGGACGAGGTCTTGAATAAGTTTTTGTCCTTCAAGAAAGTGAATGTTGAAACCATTCTTGTGATCAAGAAAGCTATAAAGTCTGCTATTTGCCAGCATTGAGTACTCCTTCTGAATTTTGGGTTATTTATATACCTTGAGGAGTTTTTTGTTAACCAATCTTATTTCTTCTGGGTAGAATTTAAAAACTATGATGCAATTTGTTTATTTCCACGATTCTTCCAACCTATGGCCTTGGATTAATGATAATTATTCCAAGGCTTTATACATAGCTCCGAGCCCCAGTAAAGCGGATGGACTTCGAACTAATTTGCAAAATAGAGGAATATCCACTGACGTTTTAACGATCAATAAATTTCTTTCGGACTTAATTAAGGAAAAGAAACTTGAACTAAATCTTAAAAGAAAGTCAGAGCTTTATTTGATTTTTGGCTGGTTAAGACCTGCGTATTTTCCTGAACTTACTTTTGAGCAATTTTCTAACGCCTATACCTTATTTTCTGAACTTCGTAGCTTTACCCTGGACTTGCTTGCTCTTAATACTTTGTTGGAGCAACAAGACCAGCAAGTAAGAAAGGCCATTGAGTTATTTTGGAGTATTTTAGAAACAACTGGCTTTCACGATGAGCACTCAGCTTATGCTGAGTTAACTCAAAGTTTGCGAGGAGAACATTTGGTTGAGAATCGCAATCATTTTATTTTTTGGGGGTTTCAACATTTGAATGGTCAACAAGTAGATTTTCTTAAAGCACTTGCTATTCGTGATGATGTTATCATTCCATTTCCTATGTCTCTTAAGAACTCTCTTAAATCTAGTGATTGGCCTTCTTGGCTAACGGATGGATTGAATGAAGGGATATGTATCGATCAAAAAGTAGAGGCTCATCTAAAACTCAAATGGAGAAAAACAAATTCTAGAGAATTATCATTCCAACTAAAACAAACAATAAAAAATAATGACCAGGTGGTTCTAGGAGTTAACAATATTGAAGAGTCTCATCTTCATCTTCTTCCTTTTGGGGGAACTCATTTTAAAATACCACATCAACTCGTTAAAAATGAAATCACAACTTATTTTAACGGATTGAAGGAAATGGGTTTTGCGGAATTTGAAAGCAAGTTAGTGCGCGATTTGAAAGCTGCAGTGGAAGAACAAAATTTTAAGATGATTAAAGTTATTCAGCTCATTCAAGAAGCCCTGAACTCCATGGATGATATTACGGATTCCAAACCTTATGTTGATAACTTTTTTATTTATCTTTTAAAAGAAGTCGTTAGTCTGAACCAACCCAGAACATCTTTCACAAGTCTTAGTAGTGGGGAAGAAAGGGTTGATCTTAAAGCGTTCAACGACCTTTCTTCTTTGGATACAAGTAGAAGAGTTCTTTTTTGCTTAGATGATCGTTTCGGAGAGTTGATTAGCTTGGGACAGAGATATTCACTAGAGATGATGAGTCACCTCTCTGTTCTTGGTCCACTGAAGAGGTCAGAACTTGATTTGGAATATAAGAAATGGGAACTGAAAGAAATTGTTAAACAAAATAATTCTCTCCTCCTTATGCAAGAGGATTTATTAAAGCACAGTTTGTCTTGGAGTAAGATTTTAGAGGGAATAGAAGTTGAATCGGAAGATTCCAGAATTGAAAGAAGCGAAAGAAAGATAGAGGACTTTTATTCGTCTAAAGAATTTATACCTTTTGAAGGCAGTTTCTCCGCTTCTAAGGTACGAAGCTATCTGGAATGTCCTCGAAAGTTTTATTTTAACTACATCGAAAAAACATTTCCCGATGTGGTTTTAACGACAGAGCTTGATCCAAGAGTAAAGGGGACTCTCTCTCATAAGATAATTGAAGTAGCGGTGAAAGATAAAGTTGAAGATATTTCTTCTCTCGCTCGAACTATTCTAGATGAAGAGGTTAAAGACCTAAAGTTAAAAGATGAAGAATATCAGACAAATCTTATTCAACTAACTTTAAGATCGTCCAATGGGTTAAGCGCTCTTAAAAGAATTGAAACTGTTTTAGGTGTTAATCCTGAGTGGAAGATGGAGGAACGGTTTACCTTTGAATGTGGTGATCAGTTCAGAGGACAGATAGACTGTTACGCTATTGTTGGAGACTACCTAATTCTATTGGACTTCAAATCGACTACTTCAGCTACGCCTACATTGAGTAAAATTAGAACAATCGATGATATCCAGCTTTGGACCTATTTGATGGGCTTAGAGAATAAGGGTATTGATATTAAAGGGAAATCACTGATTGTGGGCTATATCGTTTTAGATGAGCCAGCTAAGAGTGTTTTACTTTTTAGTGATGATAATCTTTCTAAGGACTTCAAAGACTTCTTCTCAGCGAATCCTTTTAAAGTGGAACTAGATGAGACGTTAGAAGCAGTAAAAGATAAGCTTCAAGAAGTGGTGACTCTCATTAAGAACGATAAGACTTTTGCAGCAATTCCTTCAAACGCCAATGTCTGTATGTTTTGTGACCTTAATCGAATTTGTATGAAAGGAAGTACCATATGAGTAGGGCCCCAAATTCAGAGCAACTTCTTGCTATTGAACACCAAGGTGGAGTTCTTCTGAAGGCCGGAGCTGGCTCTGGTAAGACTTTCGTACTGGTTGAGCATATAGCTTACTTAACTTCCGAATGGATTAGGGAAGCTGGACATAAGGATAACTTTGAACAGTTTATTAAGGAGCGTTTCTCTAAAGTTGTTATGACAACTTTTACTAATAAAGCTGCTGGCGAGATGAAGCTTAGACTTTATAAACGTTTTGATGAGTTAGTTGACGAGAATCCAGGAAATAAGGCATGGGTAACCGCAAGGGAATTCCTAACCTGGATGACAGTGACTACTATCGATGGATTTTGTAGAAAGCTAATCGCTTCAGGGTACTTTCCTCATTTATCGACATCTGCAGAAATCATTTTTGATGAGCAACGTTCCAGGCAAGTTGAAAGAATTCTAGAGGCTTGGTTTGCTGAAAACAGTGGATCAAACTCACCATTCTGGGATCAGTTAATTCGTTCAAAAGATGATATTAGAAATAGTTTTTGTAGGATTTTTAATGATCCTTCTAAACGGATGAAGTGGAAGCTCTTCTCAGAAGATAGCTTTTCGGATGAGAAGATTAATGAGTTGATTCAAACGTTTTATAAAATTAATAATATCCAAGATCTCATAAGTGTTTTAGCAAATTATGAAATACCCGTAGATGCTAATGCCTACGAGAAAGGCCTTGTCGAGCGTTTTCAAAGAATGGGATTACCAGAAATTAAATGCACGAATACCCTTAGTCTTTATCAGCATGAGTGTGCTCAACGAGCGCCATCCCTTACGGCCAAAATTAAAACTCCAGAGTTAGAAGAAGTTTCCGAAGCTTATAAAAAGCTTAAGAAATGGGTAAAGGATTTATCAGAAATCATTACTGATTATTATGAACATCGAGATGACAAAATTATTCCGTGGTTCAAGGTTCTTTACGAGATTTATCAATATGTAGATGCAAGGTTAACTCCTAATGAAGGGTTTACTTTTGGAGACATCGCTTACTATGTATCATTAGGTCTCGATAACGATGAAATGCGGGCAAGAGTCAATAATGACTATGGCTACTTCATTGTTGATGAGTTTCAAGACACATCTTTTTTGCAGTTCGATATTATTAAAAAGTTGATTAATAACGACTTCAAAAAACTTTTTTGCGTAGGAGATGCTAAGCAAGCAATCTATGGATTTAGAGGAGGTGAGTTAGCAGTTTTTAAGGATTGTGAGAATATGATTCCTTTAAACCTAGAGCTATCCCATAATTACAGGTCTCTTGCTGAAATTGTTGAGGCCAATAACTCAGCGTTTGACCATATTCTTCCTATCGGCTTTAATTTTTCCTCCAATGATCCTTATACGGTTGAATTTAAGGCCCAAACGCTCCCGCCTATTGAGTATAATGGAGTGGGCGAGATCATTATTAATGACTTAGATCTATCTCATATGGATATTGAGAAAATATCAAATGCGCAGTTAGATGCAGTTGAAGCAAAAATGATTGCAGATCAAGTTGAGACGCTTCGAAGACAGTATCCAGATAAACAGAATACCATTCTTTATAAAAAGCTAGATCCATCCACAGATTTAATCCGTCATTTGATGAATAAGAGAATTGGGTTTACCGCTCAGTTTAAAATTGAGCTCATGGATGATCCTATTCTGGGAATTTTCTATACATTGATAAAAAGAATATTTGATCGAAACGAGGAGTCAAAAGACGTCTTTCCTCTTTCTCTTATTAATAATTATCTACATGTTTTAGGAGTTAAAACAGTTTGTCATGTGGATTTATTACATAAGTTTGAGAAGGATGTATCCTTCTTTGGCATCTTGGAGGCGTACAAGAAATTCTTATTCTCCTTACATGTTACAAATGAGAATGCTGATCTGAATCTGAGTTATATAGATCTTCTTTGCTTACTTTATGAACAAAATCTTTCTGCCATCTTTGGTAGATTTAAACAGATTGCTGGTACTAAAATCTCTATGGATCTTAGATGGGGAGATCATTCAGATAAAGTTGTCATTATGTCAGCTCATGCTTCCAAAGGACTTGAGTTTGATCACGTTATAATCGGTGGGATTTTTACAAATGCTGCTGACATCCCAAACCGTAATCTTATGGGGGATAACCCTCAGTCCTTCTACTGGTTTAAGAATTTTGAAGAAAAAGAAAAAGTTGTTACTCCTTTTTATAACCTCGATAGAGAGGTTGATAAATATAAAGCCTATTCGGAGTCGAAGAGATTACTCTATGTTGCCTGTACACGAGCAGTAGAAAAGCTTATTTGGTGTAGCATCGATATTGGTGAACTCAATTCAAAAATTAAAGAAAATACCTGGTCAGCTCTATTCAATGATTGGCAGAGGAAAACTTCTTATAACAGTTTAAGAGTTAATAAACTAGACTCTAAAGAGTATGAAGGAATCATAGAAGAGGAAATCTCAACAACACTTCCATTGTTTTATTATGATAATGTTGGAATACATAATAAACTTAGTGATAGCAATGAACTTGTTATTGTCCCAGAGTTGAGTGTTACTAGACTTAACTCATTACTCGAGTGTCCACGAAAATTCTATCTTGAAAACGTTTTAAAACTAAATACTTTTACGGATAAGACTGGTTATAAGGGGGCTGAAGATACTGAAGATGAATTAAGTAATATCTTAAAGTCCAGTGCTGAAAGAGGGACGAATATTCATGAAGCGATTTCTGTTGCCCTTGCTAAAAACTTTGTTCCAGGTAGAGAGTATATCAATCATCCTGATGAAAAAATAATTTCACAGACTCTTGATCGACTCAAAGAACTTAGTACCCATTATGAGTTGATCTCCGAGGTGCCCATAAAGTTTTCATTTTTTGGCCATGTTATCTCCGGGATCCCTGATCTTATTCTTAAACCAAAATCTGAAGGGAATTATCAAGTATGGGATTTCAAAACTGGACGAATTACCTCGGAGAAATTGGCTCCCTATTGGTTACAACTAAAAATTTATGCTTATGCTCTTTATGAGCTTAAACAAGTTCCAAAAGATAATAGTATCGAACTTGAGCTATATTTTGTGGATGAACAAAAGTCTCTAAGTAAAAAAGTCTCTTTTGCAGAAATAGTCCCTGAGCTTTTTAATTTTTGGCAAAGACAATCAAGACCATGGGAAAGAAATCTTGATCATTGTGGTCGGTGTGTTCATGGTGATATTTGCCTTAAATAAAACAGTAAGTTGCGTCTAAAGCAAGAAGTGTTAAAATTTGTTGGATATGTTTAAATCTAACAAGTGAAGAGATCTTATGAAACTTGCTTTATTCTTGCTTACTTTTTTCACCCTACCTGCTCTAGCGGTTGAGTCATCTTTATATGATTTTTCTTGGCTCGATAAAGACAAAGAAATCTATGTGCTACAGAATCGCCGCTTTAAAAAAGATAAAGAATTTTATGTTGGTGCGACAGGAGCGATGACTTTAAGCGGAGCTTTTATCGACTCGTATGGTGGAACATTACGTGCAGGATACTTCTTTAAAGAAGATTGGGGTCTTGAACTTGTTTTTGGAAAAAATAGCGGTGAGGAAAATGATACCGCAAAAGCAGTAAAAGAGCAGGGAACAGTTCCTTACTATAGAAAGATTGATACATATACAGGTGCCATGTTTATGTGGTCACCATTTTATTCAAAGATAAATACATTTAATAAAATCTTTTATTTCGATTGGATGTTCGGACTAGGTGCTGCCAATATCAAAACTCTAGATAATAGAAACAAGTTTGATACAGCCGCAAGCAATAGCAATACATTAACAAGTGAAAATACTTTCGGAGCAATGTGGAATACGGGATTTCGTTTCTATCTTGATGAGAAATGGAGTGTACGTATAGATGTAACAGGTCTCATTTATAAAGCTGATAAATCAAAGCAGTCTGGAGGATCAAGCAGTCCGGTTACAACTGCTAGTAAGATTTATCATAGCTATGACCTTGGAATTGGTTTGAATTATCAATTTTAATTTTTAGTTAAAAAGGAGAACAAGGATGTTCTCAAAAAAGTTAGTCGTCATTTTAGCTACTGGTTTAACTGTCAATGCCTTCGCAGGATATGAAGAGGCATTGAAGAAGTACGGTAGAGGGAATGTATCCCTTGCTGGATACAGAGATATGATAATTGAACTCGATGATGGCGGGTATCAATTTGCTTTAATTCCTTGGGTAAAAGATTACCTCGTAAAGTCTAGAAAGAGAATGGATCCTCGCCTTGAGAAAGCCGTTGATAATATCATGACAACGGTAGGGGTGAAAACTTTTGAATCTCTTCCTGAAAATATTTTATCTAAGGTTAATTCTCCGAATATTCGTTATATTTTGGCGAAAAGAAGTTTCAGTAAATCTGACTTTGCTACTGCTGAAAAATTAATTTCAAAAGTTGATCCTAATCACAGCGCGTATCCTTTCATTAAGCATCTTTCTGGAGTGATACTTGCTCACAAAGGTGATTATAGAGGTGCCGCTACAGTTTTTAATGAATGCGTGAAATCATCTGAGAATAAGGCCAAAAACTTAGAAAACTCAGTTCAAAAAGATCAAATGCTACAAAATAGGGATTACTGTTTAGCTGGAATCGCTCGTTCTTTTTATGGACTTAAAGATTATAAACGTGCTGATCTTGCTTACTTGGATATCCAGAAAGAGTCTCTGATATGGCCAAATATCCTATTTGAAGAAGCTTGGAACAGTTATCAACTTAAAAACTACAATCGCACTTTAGGGAAGCTCGTTACATACAGGGCTCCGGTATTGGATTTTATTTTCAATCCTGAGGTCGATGTACTTAAGGCCTTATCATATTTAAAAATGTGCCTTTATGATGATGCTCGTAATACTGCTGATGATTTTTATAACGAGCACTCTAAGGAAGCGAGGAATTTAAGAAGCTTTATTCTTAGAAATAAGAAAAATTATAAATACTACTATGACTTAATGGCAAATTATGAGTCAGGAAAGGAATCATTGGTTCCATATGTTAACAAGGCCCTTAAAAGCTTAATGAAGGATAGTGCTTATCAAGAGATCAAGTCCTCTCTTTCTAGCGCGGTACAAGAGTATAAAAAAATTGAAACGCTTCCTAGTTCTAATCTAAAAAGCCAGCTTCTCAGAAATATGAGAACAGTTTTAGATGAATATAGAAGTACTTTAGGGGCATATGTGAGATCATCAATGGTTTCTAAATATGCAGAACTTTACCGAGCCTTTCAGGACATGAGTTATATCAAACTAGAAGTATTAGCTCAGAGAAAAGAGCGTCTCTATCAAAATGAAAGCCAAGGTCGTAAGAGAGGAGACGTTAAGTATATTGAGAGAAATGATAAGCAATATTTCTGGAACTTTAATGGTGAATTTTGGGCCGATGAACTTGGTGATTATGTATTTGCATTGAGGTCAGAATGTTAAGAATAGCGCTTGTATTTCTAATCTTAGGAAGTCAGCTGTCTTGGGCCCAAAGGCTTGATGGTCGACGTCAACAGATTTTAAAAATTATTGATGAGGAATTAAGCGAAGTTTCTAGGTTGGCAAAACAACAAAATTATAGATCACCGGATACTTTGTTTAGAGTGGCAGAATTAAATCTTGAAAAAGGTCGTCACTGGCTTGATTTTGAAAATGAGAACTATCTAAAGCTCTCACCAGAACAAAGACGAAGTGTTAATAGAAGTACTTATTTTAAGAACTCGACGCTTTTTTTTAAAAGGGCCAATGCTGCCGCTCAAACCGTTGCAAAGAAATTTCCCAATTATAAGAATATTGGAGAAGTTTATTATATCTTAGGTTCAAACTATCGTGAGATGGGAGATCATAAGTCAGCACAGAGCTTTTTAGCTCAAGCTATTAAGCACACTCAGGCCAGTTCTCCGGTCAGGGCAAAAGCAGAGCTAACACTTGCGGATTATCACTACAATAATAGACGTTACAAACAGGCCATTCCTCTTTATGAGAGATCCATTTCTAAAATAAATGATAAATGGTGGACCAAGGAAAGTTTCAATCTAGCTTGGTGTTACTACCGCGTGAAAAATTACAGTAAGGCCATTGACCTTATGAGAGAGATTCACCGTAGAAGCCCTTCTGATAAGTACATTGATATGCGAAGTGAAGTAAATAGGGATATTGGTATCTTCTACGTAGAGGCCAATCGACTGAATGATGCAATTTCATTTTACAGAAGTCAAAAAATTGATTTCACAAAACAGATGCTCACTATTGCTGAAAAAACAATGAGTGATGGTCAATTTAATCAGTCAGAAAGAATTTTACTCGAAGCTGAAAAAAATGAGAAAGACACTAGAAAAAAAGTAGAAATACTTATTGCTCAGTTGCATCTCTATGATCGAGCTAATCAAGATGCTAAACATTTACGAGTTGCTGAAAATCTTGTGACTTTGAGTAGAGGAAAGTTTTTAACGGAAGATCAGAATAAAATCCTAGTATTTCAAATCGATAAGAAAGCAGCCGAGTTGCAGAAAACCGTCGCTTCAAAGACATATGCAGGAGTTAAAAAAACTCAAAGATTAAAAGCCGATCAGGCCATTAAATATTTTGGTCTTTCAGCCTTATTAAATCCTAAATCAAACCCAGAGAAAGTATTCTTTCAAGGGGAGACTGCTTACGCTTCAAATAGACCTAAGACAGCTCTTAATCATTATTTAGCTGCTTTTGATGCTGCAAAATCATCAAAGAATACTAAGATTATGCAACAATCAGTCGAAGGGATGCTTTCTGCTCTTGCCGCAAAAAATTTAACAGTTAGAACAGCAAAAGCTTATTATGTTCCTGTTTACCAAAGAGCTCTGTCATTAGATCAAAAGTCTGCAAGGGCCAAGACGATCTATGAAAGACTATTTGCAGCTCAAATCGAACAGAAAGATTATCCTGGTGCTGATCAAACATTAACCATGTTTGCAAAAAACTTTTCTAATGATTTTAAAACTCAAGAAGCCATGCTTGCTAAAATCATGGAGCATTACCGTAGTAATAAAGAGTATGATTCGGTAAAAGCTTATGTGACTCGAATTAATAGTGGTGAGTTCAAAGTTTCTAAGAAGTATGCTGATGCTCTTAGAAGTTTAATGACGAAGATTCAAATCGAAGGGGTTCAAAGTTCACTGGATAAAGGTGATAAGGCCCTGGCCCTCAAAGGGTATCATCAAATTTATGAGTCATCAGAATCAACTCCACATGCTAAGGCAAACGCATCATATAATTTATCTGCCCTTTACTATGAATTAGGTGATCCTAATAAAAGCTACTTGTGGTCAACTGTTGCATTAAATGAAATGGATGCTAAAGATGTTGTGAAATTCTCTAGCTCCCTACTCACAATTGCTTCAGGTTTATTTGCAAGACAGCACTTAAATCAGTCTGCAGATCTTTCTTATCGTTTGCTTGCCAAGACTTGTCAGATCAATTCTTCGAATAAGTCTAACTTTTATAAAAATGCTGTCTTTATTTCATTGGCCAATAACGAAATAGATAAGGCACTTGAGATCCGTGGAAATGCTAAGAAATGCAGTATTCCAGATAGAATTCTCAAAGAAGTAGATCATGAATTACTTAAAGATCTTGCAGATAAGAACAGATGGACAGCTCTAGAAGAAATAGTGAAAGAACTTGAAAAAGATTCTAGATCTCTCCCTCACTTAATCATTCCTTACGAGAAGTTAAGGGAAAGATTATTGGCAGCAGGGAATATTGCGGAAGCTCGAAATATTGAAAGTAAGCAAAGTAATTTTTACGCTAGATCTGTTCGCTCAAAACTTGATATACCTGTTGAGGCAATTGATCTTATTGCTTTACGTATGATTCCTAATATTGAAAACGCCGCTCAGAAAATAGATTCAGTGAAATTATCTTTCCCTGAGAATGTTTTCAATTCAGCTCTTCAGAATAAATTAAAAGCGCTTGATGCTCTTACAGCTCAAGTGAACGAGGTCACTAAAACAGGTTCTGGTAAAGCAATTGTTTCAAGCTCTAAGTATCTTATTCAAGCTTATGAGAATGTCTCTAGCGAGGTGAAGGAATTTACACCGCCTGATAAACCTAAAGAGTATGTAGAGAGTTTTCAGAAAGCTATGAGAGATGTGTGGTTGCCACTAACAAATCATGCTGCCAAACTCAGAAAGGACCTTACTGCTACAATTAATAAAAATTCAATTCTTTCTGAAGATAATTTTGATGTTCTTTATAGCGGCGACTACAGCGATATTCGTTTCTTTACGAATGAAGAAGCCGTAGTAATGCAAAGAGAAGGTATGAAATGAGAACATTAACTCTACTTGCTTTTTCCCTTGTACTCTTTTCTTGTTCTTCTGTTTCGAAAAAGGATAAGGATACAAGTCTTGCAGAAATAGAATCTATTACTAATGAGGACTTTAGAAAAGAAAGACCGATAGAAAAGAATCAGGTTCGTGATTATTTTATCAATAATAGGCAGGTTTTAGAAAATCCAATGCTAAAAGATGAAACACTCAATCGTCTTACAAATGATGAAGTAAAAGAGTTTCAAGGTGATAAAGATCCATTGATCAGTATGGCCTATCTTTGTACGCGAAATCAGTTTAAAGAAGCTTACGCTGTTGCTGAGAAAAATTATGATCGATTACACAAGTTACCATCTTACTGGAATCAACTTGGGATTTGTTATTTAGATCAGAAAGAGTATAGAAAATCACTACTGTATTTTAATAAAGCATTAGAAGCAGAAAAAGATTATGTTCCAACTCTTAACAACTTTGGCGTAATGTACTCTCGTTTAGGACAACATCAAAAAGCGATTGTTGCTTATGAGAAAGCTTCTAAAGTAGGAAAGTTCTCTAAAACTCCAAGGTATAATCTTGCAAAGCTTTATCTCGAATTTGGATTATCTGAGAAGGCACTACCTATTCTTCAATCACTTTCCAACCAGGCCCAACTAGACGTTGGTATTACTAATTCCATTGCAACTGCTTACCTTATGCGAGGGGATCATAATACGGCCATCCGCTTTTACCGACAGTTGCCATCTAAACTGTGGAGCAGACCAGAGATTGGTCTAAATTTTGCTCTGGCCTATCACCTTGCAGGAAATAAAGGTGAAGCAACAAAGATTATTAAAAATGTTTCTAAACCAAAGCAACAAGAACTAAAAAAGTATTATTCTTCAATCGCTCATAAGATAGGAGTGAAGCTATGAAATGGATTTCACTAGTAGCTCTTGTAGTTTCTTTCTCAGCTTTTTCTCAAAGAAATGTGAACTACGAATATAAAAAATATGAGAAGTTCGATTTCTCTGAGATTTCTGTAGAAGGTGTGGCCGGCTCTCCTGGAGATATTTCCGTTTCACCCCGTCTACGAAAAGAGTTTCAAAATAAGCTACCAGATAGACCAAATTTTAATAGAGAAATGCAAAAATCTCTTGAAGCCATTAGATAATAGGGGCCAGTGTGAATACTGAAAAACAGAAACAGTCACAAATGTTTGAACTCTTTCCTACTTCCTCCAATGTTAAGGTTAGAGGAGGTGTTTTTAGAGTCGGTAGAATCCTTCTAGGTCGATCTGAAACCTGCGATCTGATGGTCGCATCTGACTCTGTTTCAGCAATTCATGCTGTAATGGAAATTTTCCCGACTAAAGCCATTCTTTATGACATGAATTCAACTAATGGCACATTTGTTAATGGAGACCGGATTGTAACTAAAGAACTTTATCCAGGTGACCACTTTCAGTTAGCCGGAATTGACTTTGAATACCGAGTGTATAATGCGGCTACTGCATTACCACCTGTACTTGATGTTTTAGAACCTATGGAAGGTAAAGCTTCTGTTAAAACACCTCCTAAGGTTCCGGTAGCACCAAGTTTAACTGTATCAGACGAGTTAGATCTTCCAAGTATAGTCTATCCACTTGCTGCAGATCCTAAAGCTGAGTTTAGTGAATATATTTTTGAAGATCAAAAAGATATTTATCCTATTTTTAAATATCAAACATCTAAACAAGCCGTTGAAGTAATCATTCTTTTTAAAGATAAGATTTTTTCTGTAGATTATCTTCCTGAAGGAAATAACCTTTATCAAATCACGGGCCTTAAGAATTCTCATAAAGATATTGAATTTCCTTACTTAGGGAAAAAAGACAAGTATCCTTTTATCACTTTAAAGAAATCTCAAATGCCAGTGGTTCACACACTACCGGGCTTCACTCCTTTCTTCCTTTCTGATGATAAAAAGCAAGTCGGAGAGGAGTTTGAATTAGGCCCACAAGATATTTTGAGATTATATAATGGTGATTTACAAATTTTTGTAAGAGGAGTTGAATCCCCTCCTAAGGTAGCACCTGCTCCTATTCTTAAAAGAGACCCCGATTTTCAAAAGTATCTTTTCTTTCTTTTACTCTTTGTAGGCTTAGTAGCAGTAGGGTTTAATGTGATAGAACTTCCAGAGCCAGAGGTAAAAGAAGAGCTTGCACCTGAGAGACTTGCTACAATTCTCTATAAACAACCTCTAACTATTTCTAAAAATAAGGCCGTTGAAAAAACAGAGAAGGCTCCTAAAAGAGCTCAGAAAGCTCCTGATAAGCCAGCGGTAGAGAAAAAAGTTGTTACTAAAAAACAGCCAGATGTAAAAAAGCCAGATGTTGTTGAGACTAAAGTTGCGAATAAGAAACCAGACCCTGGTACTAAAACGGCTCAAACGAAGCAAGTAGTAAAACAGGGGACAACCCCTCCAAAAAGAACTGCTCAAAAAGCAGCTCCACAAGCATCGAATCGACCAGCGGCAAGAACACAAACAGCAACAGCTAGAAATGCACCTGCTGTTTCTCAAGTGGCAACGAAGTCAGTTGGTCAAGTTGAAGTTTATAAGTCAGCTGACTTTAAATCGACAGTTTCAAGCTTAGTGGCTAAAGGAGGAACTCTCTCTGGCGTGCAAACCAAAGCAGCTTCAGGAGCTAGTGGTACTCAGATAGGAGCAGCTAGTGGAGTGGCCGGAGGCTCGGGCTCAATTGAGACCGCAGACATTGCAACTAATCAAGGAAGCCTTGTTGGTGCAACAGTGGGTAAACTTGGAGAGTCGATTGGAGCTGAAGGGCTCTCAGCTAAAAGAGCGATCTATCAAGCAGGTATTCCTGCTGAAACAGTTGTACTAGGTTCAATGGATCCTGATGTCATTAGAAGAATTTTAATGGATAACATTATTCACTTTAGATCATGTTATCAAAATGAATTATCTACTCGTGGTCAGGAGTTCTCTGGAAGTGTGAAGTTAAACTTTACTATTGGAGCTTCCGGGCACGTTTCTCAGGCAGGGGTTGATGGTTCATCGAGTCTTCCTGCAGGAGTTAAAAGATGTGTTGTGAATGTTCTTAGAGGAATTGCTTTCCCTGCGCCGATGGGGGGTGGGGTCGTTGAAGTGAAGCAACCTATGAATTTCTATCCTAAAAAAATCTAGTCAATTCTCAAGGGCCAAAAGGTACGCCGTACCTTTTGGCTCTTCTTTATCTTAAATAAATAATCCTGAGTGCTCTGATTGTAAAAGCGCATCGTTAAGGGGCAAAATGATTCCAGAATGAAGACTTATCAATAATTTAAGATTTCTCTCAGTATATTCCGATAAATTAACATATGAGGATCAAGAGAATCTTAATCATCAGTGTATTGTTTTTTATAGGGATAAGTTTCTCAAACACCTATATTTTCAATAAGAAGACAGTAGTAAAAGAAACGATTGAAGTTGAAGAAGTTATTGAAAAAGTAACGAAAGTAAAAAAAGTAAAAAGAGTTCCCGCCAATATTGAAATCAGCGCTCCTTCTCCTGTGAACTCCAATTCCTCATCGATGGATAAAAAAAAATAATCGATTCTTCATTCGTTGATAGCGATGTCGATGAGGAAAGTAGTCCAGTAGCCACTGTAACTGACAATCATTTCTATGTTGGTAGCTCAATTAGACCATCAAATAACTACGATCAAACACAGCACTCCCGTTCTGCAGAAAATGTTAAGAATGAAAATACCCAGCAAACTGGAGAGAGCAATTCTCCAAGTAATCTCTTCTTTTCAAACGTTGGCAATTCTTCTTCTCATGTAAGTAATGCTCACCGCCCAGGCTCATCCATCTTCAAAGTTAAATCCATTTCTTTTAAGAATGGATCCTTTATCATTAGCGGAGATAATCTTAATACTCTCACCAAGATTAGTTTAAAGTCTGGTGAAGAAACTTCTGAGCTTGAGACCATTTCTAAAACAACTTCACAGGTTCTTGCACAAGGATTAAATGCTCTAAAAATAATGGCGGGGAAAACTTACTCTCTCATCATTGCTGATGCGTATGGTTCTTCGAGTTACCCTATTTCGATTGAACTGGCCGATGGATCCGTTACTGCGAGAAAACTCGCACCCCTTGGTGCTTCAGAAGATGGTTACGTTTTAAAGTGGGATGCTAGTTCTGATCGATGGATTGCTGCTCCTGATGAAGTTGGTGCTGGCCCTGATGGTGGGATTTCCTCGATTACCAAAGGGACAGGTATTGTCGGAGAGGGTAGTAGCATTACCACAGTCGGTTCAATCGCTGTTGATGTGGGAACAAATCCCGGACAAATACCACAGTTTGATATTGATCATAAACTCACTCTAGAAAGTGCTAATAGAATAAGCTTTACTGAAAATGCGGAAGAATTTGTCTTTGGTATGTTTAGTGAAGTGTTTAAACTTCGCAACCAAACTAACGATACTGACATATTCTCAGTCGTCGGCAATGATTTCTTAGTTAGTGGTAGGTCCGTGTGTTTAAGTGATGGTACGAACTGTCCAGCAACGACCTCGGCAGTGGAGTCAATTAATGTGGCCCCGCCCTTAACGATGAGTGGTTCAAGCAATGTATCTCTCAGTCTTTCCATTGATAACACCACGATAGCTTTAAATGGCTCAAATCAACTCTCAATTCCCAATGCAGGAATAACCAGTAATAAGCTTCATTCAATGGGAGCCACGACAACGGGCCAGGTACTAAAGTGGAATGGATCAACTTGGTTGGCCGATGCTGATAATGATACAGGTATTACTGTTGAAGCTGATCCTCATGTGAGGGCCTTTGCTCGCACTGATGGCTCAGGAGTTGCACCTGTTAATTGCGGTGCTGATCAAACCTGGACTCATGATATTATGCTCGATATTTTTGTTTGTCGGGATATTGAGATTGATCCATCTCAGGTCGCAGGGTTAGATCTTCACTGGCAAAGTGTTACCGGTGGAATAAACTTTGACGGAGGAAGTTTAGGAATTGGAACTTCCGCACCAGGTACCAGCGCTGTCAAACCTTTCAACAAGTTGGTTGACCTGGTATCCACTACTGATAATCATCTCTTAGGTTACAGTATCAGAGTTAACGAAGGCAGTAACAATCGTCGGGTAGGTTTCTTTTTAGACGACTCAAACGGGACTTACGGCGTTGATTCAACGGCCTCGACAGTACTTGCAGAGTTTGTGATGCAGGTTGCAGGTGCTGAAAAATTCAGACTCGCCAATAGTGGGAATATCGGAATAGGAACTTCTACTCCGCAGAATGAGTTAGAAGTAGTTGGTTCAAGCCAGCCACGACTTGCTATCAGGACTCTCAATGAGAATACCACCGAATCAACTGAATTATCTTTTCAAGTAGGAACGGGCGTTAATTCCTCCACCAATACCACCGCGCTGATTCGTTCAACTATCACTGAAGCCAATCCTCGGGCACTTAAAGGAGACCTGCGCTTCTTAACAAATTCAGGAGACTCTGC